>SCSY01000236.1 GCA_004298625.1 Nitrospirota bacterium
ATCTAAGATCTTATTTATGGCGTATCCTGGCGTCATTGTGGATTATTTATTAATTCTCAGAGTATTCGTGTGGCATAGGGCAATGGCCAGGGCATCTGAGCTGTCAGCAGACAACCTGACCTTCAGATTCAGCATCATTGCAACCATTCCCTGAACCTGATGTTTTTCCGCCCTCCCGTACCCGACAACCGCCTTTTTCACCTCAAGGGCGCTGTACTCATAAATAGGGATCCCGCATGAAGCCGCTGCCACAAGCGCCGCTCCTCTGGCCTGGCCGAGCGTGAGTGCAGCCTTTATGCTCTTTGCGAAAAAGACCTTTTCGATTGCAACCTCGTCCGGAGAATATTCCTTTATGATATCTGAAAGGCCGTTGTAAATTTCCCTGAGTCTTGCATCGAGAGGCTGTTTGGAAGAAAGCATTATCCTTCCTGACGCGACATAGGCCGGATTTAGCGCATAGGTCCTGCCGGTTGCGACTCGACTTTCCGAGAAGTTTGAAAGTGAAGAAGGCTGTTCAGCGCTTATAATCCCGTAACCGCAGACAATGCTTCCAGGGTCTATGCCGAGTATGACCCTTGACCTATTTTTTTCTTGGCGCCTCAAATAATATCTCCTCCACCATCTGGCAGAGGACATGACCAAGCGTTATGTGGGTCTCCTGAATCCTCGGTGTATTATCAGACGGGACGATGAACGCATAGGTAGCCTTTGATGCAAATTTTTCTCCCTTGGCTCCGGTAAAGGCAATTGACTTTATTTTCTTTTTCTTTGCCACATCCATTGCCTTCAGCACATTAGCCGCTCCGCCGCTTGTGCTGATTGCCAGAACAATATCGCCTTCATTCCCAAGGGCCTTTAACTGCTTCGCAAATATATCCGAATAGTCATAATCATTCGCTATGGCCGTAATTATTGCCATGTCGGTATTGAGCGCGATTGCAGGCAAGCTCGGCCTCTCTCTTTTGAACCTGTTGACAAACTCGGCGGCTATATGGGAAGCATCCGTGGAGCTCCCGCCATTGCCGAAAAGGATAAGTTTACCGCCGTCATTAAAGGTGTCTGCTATGACCTTTGAGACTTCGATTATGGTGTCGATATTGTCTTTTACAAACTTCTCTTTGACGCTTATGCTTTCTTCGAATGCCTTTAATATTTTTTCTTTCATGGTTAAAATTTTTCCTTCGGGAAACAGAAGAGTTATACAGATAGAGTAATTCAATCGGACTTTACATGTCAAATTAAATTTCAGGGTAAAAATTTTTTAGGCGCATACAAAAAAAGAAGAGGGGCTGCATCCCCTCTTCTTTTTTTGTCTTAACAAGCGCGGTTAGAATCCCTATCTCCAACCGGGGAGGTTATTTTCTTATTTTGCCTTAACAGTCGCCTCGGCAGTCTCTTTAACCTCTGCAGGCGCTGTAACTGCTTCAACAAGATAACCAAGCCCTGTGCCGAGCACCGAACCTACCACTATGCTCACTGAGGCTATGCATACTATGCCGAGCATTATCCCTACTGCAACTATCATCCTCACAAGCACTGTCGCTTCTACAGGCCCGCCCATAAGGTGCTTAAGCACTACCAGCGTCCCATAGCTCCCGAAGTAAAATCCCGGAACCAGCCCGAAGATTAAAAATGCCAGGCCCCCCAGTGTTGCTCCTATTTTCGTCCCCATCCTTACCATCTCTTTTCTTGCTTTCATCTTAGTCTCCTCCTTTTTTGCTGTTTTTTTTACAGTTTATATTACTTGCTTTTTTCCTTTGCCTCAGCTTCGATTGCTGCTTCTTTTCCGTATTTGATCGCTTCTGCCGCATAACCGACCAACCACCCAAGCAATGACGCGCCTACTACAAAAACCACTCCTGATATGCAAATGCCCAATATCATGGACGCTGCCACAATTAATCTTGGGAGCAAAGATGGTCCTAATGGTGTTCCAAAGATGCTGCCTGCTATATTCAATCCAATCACTCCGCCGATGAATGAGCCGGGAAGCAACCCTGTTATTGCAAATAATACGAGCCCTGCTCCTGCCCCGATATACAATCCTCTTTTTGCAATTTCTTTTGTTTTCATCTCTTTTCCCTCCTTTCTCATGTTCTTGCCAATATAAATGCAGATTCCGTGCCAACCTATATTGCATTGATTTCTAACAATTTTTAAGCTTCACAGGGGTTGCAATTTTGCAAAAACATGAAGTATTTTTGCAAAATTGCAAATAAATTGAGCCTGCCGGGAGAGTTTCTTAAACTCGCAAGGGTTACAGCTTCAAAAATTCGGCAGTGCCCATTATCTTTTAAAAAGGCTTGCAAAAAACTGCTGAAGATTAAACAATACACTCATGAACATGCGCAGCCTTCCCGTCATCATAATGGGGATTACCTCGATCCTCATACAGATAACCGCGCTGCGGCAGCTCATGTCCGTTTTTTCCGGGAACGAGCTCGATATCGGGATAACCCTCTCTGTCTGGCTCACTGCGGTCGGGATCGGAAGCTATGCGGGCCACAGGTTCAGGCAAAGGAATGCCCTGGCATTCTCATTCATAGCTGTCGCCCTGTTGTCGCAGCCCACAATACTTTTTATTAATCTCATACGCCCCCTGCTTTCGATTGAGTTCGGCGAGACCATACCGTTGCTGAACACTGTTTTCTTTACCGTGATCTCCCTTTTGCCGCTATGCATTGTAATCGGGCTTCAGTTCCCGCTTGCCGTATCATATCTCGGCGGGAACGCAGCAAAGGCATACGGCCTCGAGGCAATAGGCGCATTTTCGGGAGGAGCGCTCTTTACATTTCTCCTTTCAGGAAGGGTAACCCCTTCGACCATTTCAATGGCAGTTAGCCTTATAAACTTCGCAGCGGCGGTTTTTCTAATCAGGAAAAAGTATCTCATCCCATTGCTCATAATTCCGGCAATCTTTTATTTCGGGACGGAAAAGGTTGCTTCCGCCGTAAGATGGAAAGGCGCGGAGCTCATCCTGAAAACAGAATCGAGATATGGGGAGATAGAGGTCCTTAAGCTGAGGGAGCAGTCGAATCTCTATTCTTCGGGGAAATTCTTCTTTTCCTATCCCGACAGGCAGTCCGAGGAAATGAGGGCCCATATACCGATGTCAGTCTCCGCATCGCCTTCAGATATCCTGATTATAGGGGGTTCTGTTTCTGTTCTCGGAGAATTCCTGAAATATGATTTAAATTCCATAGACTTTGTCGAGATAGACCCGAAGATCATTGATATATCTATGGGGCTTCTCCCGGCAGGGGACAGGCAGAAACTGAACGACAGGAGGCTGAGGATAATAGCAACCGATGCGAGAAAGTTTACAAAGGGATTAAAAGGCAGGAGGTATGACCTGATAGTCCTTAATCTCTCGGAGCCTTCGACGGCCAACACAAACAGGTTTTATACAGTCGAGTTTTTCCGGGAGGCAAAGGCAGGCATGAAGGATGGAGGCGAAATCTTCCTGTCTCTGCCTCCGTCATTCGGTTATATAGGAAAGAGGATGCAGATGGCAAACGGCTCTGTTTACAACTCTCTCAAAAAAGTATTCCGCAATGTGGAGCTCTCATCAGAAGAATACGGGATCATGATCGCTTCTGAAAACGGAATTTCCACGGACCCGGCGGTTCTCGAAAAAAGATTCTCGGAGCGAGGCATAAAAACGCAATATTTCCACCCATACATATTCCATGACGCCTTTGCCGGACTTAAAAAGAAGATGGTAAGGGAGAGGCTCGAAAAGGCTGCCGCGATTAATACGGATAAGCGCCCCGCTGCCTATCTCTATAACCTGATGCTGTGGGCGGAGATGCAGGGAAGCGCTGTCCTTGCGGCCCTTCTCGAGCATAAAAACATCTTTGCCTTTGCCGCCATATTTCTGCTCGCGCTTTCAGCCGCAGCCTTATGGAAGAAAAAAGAGACGGCATATTTTTCTGTTTTTTCGACGGGGTTTTCCTCGATGGCATTTTCGATGATAATACTCCTTGCCTATCAGGCGTCATACGGGTACGTGTACGAGATGATAGGGATGATAACGGCGGTCTTCATGCTCGGCGTCGCAGCCGGCGCTCACATCAGCAGAACGTTCAGAAAAGCATTGCCATGGATGATGTTTTCGGAGGCGCTTACAGTAATGCTCCTTCTTGCCTCCCCTCTTTTTTTTATGAGGGAGAGCCTTTTTTACGCCCTCAGTCTTATAAACGGTCTTCTCGCAGGGATCGAATTTTCGGCTGCGAACATATTCCTGAAAGAAAAAGACAGAATAATGGCTGCGGGAAGGTTTTACGCATTTGACCTTGCGGGCTCTTTTCTCGGCGCCTTTACCTGTTCCATATTCCTTGTCCCGTTATTCGGGATACAAAATACAATCGCTTTTGTGGTATTAATAAAGGCAATAACTTTGGCCCTGCTTTTTTCGATAAGACATGAGAAGAATTAGGATACTTTTGTTTTCAACGGTCATAATCGCTCTTTCTCTCGGGTATTTCCTGCAGCCCGGGAAGAAGATTGACGAAAAAAAATATCTCGGTGAGATAGCCCCTGACATAAATTTCTCCGAAAAAAAAGGAAGCCCTGCCCACTATCTCTCGGACAGCGGTGTTGTCGCGTTCAATACCTACGACGTCACGCCTTCCATAACGGGATATGCGGGCCCGATAAAACTCCTGCTCTCGATAAGCGATAAAGGCGTCATCACCGGCATCAAAATCCTGGAACATAAGGAGACAAAAAACTATGTTCATTACATGGAGAGACCCGAATACCTCGGCAGGTTTCTCGGTAAAAGCATTAAAGACAAATTCGAAATAGACAGGGATGTTGACGGAATAAGCAGGGCAACCGTGAGCGTTGAGGCGCTGGCAAAGACAATAAGGGAATCATCGAGGATAACGGCTTCAAATGTCTACGGCATGGACGTGTCGTCCGAAGGCGCGGGCAGATTCGAGGTGAAATGGATATCATATCTTCTCATCTTTTCTTTTTCTCTCGTTTTTTATTTTCTCACACGCAGGTCGAAAAGACTTCTGAGGGCAAGGGATTGGGGGCTTGCGGCAGGCATTCTTATAACAGGCATCTATCTCTCGAGCCCTTTTTCTATTCTTCATGTATTCAACCTCATCCTCTTAAGGCCTTCTTCTTCGATTCTATGGCTTGTCATCATCTGCACCACATTTATTTCGCTAATAGTCGCGGGAAGGCTTTACTGCGGATGGCTCTGCCCCTTCGGCGCCATCTCAGAGTTTATCGGAAGGCTTCCTGTCAGGAAATGGTCTGTCCCTGTTGAGACGGACGACAGATGGAGGAATCTGAAATATATCCTGCTTGCGGTTATTATTGCGATTGTCCTTTTAAGCAGGCGGCCGGATTATGGAAATTATGAGACCTATGTGACCCTTTTCTCGTTTCACGGGAATTATCTCACATGGCTGCTTGTGGCAATTACACTTATCGCTAACCTGAAGATAGAGCGTTTCTGGTGCAGGTATTTATGTCCTGTAGCGGCATTTACGGGGATTCTCTCAAGGAAGGCAAAAGGTTATCCGAGCAGGCACGACTGCCCAATGGGGAATAAACCAATGCCGATGATATCCGAGTGCATAAGGTGCAACAGATGTTATAAAGGCAGGGGATAGTTATTAGGGGTTGGGTTTTAGAAAAAGACAATTATGACTGATATAAGAAAATTCAGGCTTCTGGCAATCCTGACAACAATCCTTGTTGTCCTCATCCTCTCGTACAATATATTCGGAGAATATTTTATGGCGGAGATTGGAGGCTATCTTCAGAGGCGGATTTACTATGAAAGAACAATATCAAAGAAAGGCCTGAGCCTCCATAAAGGGATGTATTGGAAGGAGAAGGAGTGAGGGAATGCTCCATTTGTTTTATAATAGGTCATGGGCAAGAAGGTGCAATGCGATCTGTGCCCGACCGAATGCGTGCTTGAAGATTACCAGGTGGGCGGGTGCAGGGTAAGGATTAACAAGGGCGGAACTTTATACAGCCTTGTCTACGGAAAGCCCTGCGCCGTGGCAGTAGACCCCATAGAGAAAAAACCGTTCTTCCATTTCCTTCCCGCAACAACCGCGTTTTCGATTGCAACAGCGGGATGCGTGCTCGGATGCAAGTTCTGCCAGAACTGGCAGATATCCCAGGCAGATCCCGAGGACACCGATAACCTGGACCTCCCCCCGGATGATGTAGTCAGGCAGGCGATATTTTATAACTGCAGGACAATAACATATACTTATACCGAGCCGACTGTCTTCTATGAATATATGTATGATACGGCAAAGATCGCGCGCAGATTTAATATTAAAAACACGATGCATACATGCGGGTATATTAACGAGAAGCCTTTGAGGGAGCTTTCTAAATTCATGGATGCTGCCGATGTTGACCTGAAGGCATTCACGGAGGATTTTTACAGCAGGATATGCGGAGGCCGTCTTAAGCCTGTTCTGGACGCGCTCGTTGTTCTGCGGGAGGAAGGTGTATGGCTTGAGATAACAAATCTCATAATATCAACTCTGAATGATGACATAAAAAAGATACGTGAAATGTGTTCATGGATAGTTAAAAACCTCGGCCCTGATGTGCCGATACATTTTTCAAGATTTTTCCCTAATTACAAATTGAAAGACCTGCCGCCTACGCCGATGGAGACGATGAAAAATGCAAGGTCGGCTGCAATGGACGCGGGCATGAGGTATGTTTATCTGGGGAATATGAGGAGCGAGGCAGAGAACACATACTGCCATAGATGCAAAAATCTTATAATAGAAAGGCACGGCTATTTTGTTAAGCAGAATAATATTTCAAACGGCAGGTGCAGGTTCTGCAATACTTCTATTCCAGGGGTGTGGAGCTAAGGATATTGGAGAAATTATGACAAGGCGTGACTTTATAAGGTTCTTTGTATTTGGAGGTTTTTTAAGCCTTTTCCGCAAAAAGGCGGCGGCATTCACAAAACAGGAGCTTAAAAAGGCAATGTTCTGGAGAAAAACCGGATGAGATTGAGATTTGTCGCTCTTGCTACTTGCTGTTTGCTGTTTGCTACTGTATTTAATGGCTGCACCGAAAAAGTAAAAGAGCCCTCTGTTGCGGGATCCTTTTATCCCGCAGATGAAAATACCCTGAGCGGGATGGTGGACGGTTTTCTATCGGCTGCGGAGAACAAGAAGGCCGAGGGGAGGCTTATTGCCCTCATATCTCCACATGCAGGTTATCAGTTTTCGGGCCAGGTTGCAGCTTACTCCTACAGGCATTTGAAGGAGAGGGAAATAGACACGGTGATACTTATAGGCCCAAGCCACCACAAGGCATTTAACGGCGCATCTGTTTACGCAAAGGGCATAATGAAAACCCCTCTCGGCAATATAAGGATTAACAATAAGATTGCCGCCGCTCTTCTGAATGAGAAAGCAGATGTGGTTTTTGACGCGGGCGCATTCGAGAAAGAGCATTCGCTTGAAGTGCAGCTCCCATTCCTTCAGCGTACTCTCAGGAACTTTACGATAGTGCCGATTCTTATCGGCTCTCCGACTAAGGCATCCTTCGAGTTTCTCACCGGAAAACTCACCGAGATTTTAAGAAAAAATGAAAAGGCGATAATCATAGCAAGCACGGACCTCTCGCATTTTCATGACTATGATACCGCCGTCATAATGGACAGGAAGGTTGTTGACGCAGTTGAGAGGATGTCCCTTGATGATGTGGAGCGATATCTTATAAGCGGCGAGGGCGAGATGTGCGGGGGCTATCCTGTCTTATTTACCATGATGGTCGCAAGAAATCTCGGCTCGACAAACGGCGTTCTCTATAAGTATGCGAATTCCGGTGACGTCATAACCGACAGGAGCAGCGTTGTTGGGTACTCTGCCATGGGGCTTTATAAGAGCTCTCTTTCTCAGGCGGAGAAGGATGAGCTTCTCGCCCTGGCAAGACGAACAGTCGAAGGCTATGTGACTAACGGGAAGGCGGCAGAGCCTGATATGAAAAATCCGCGGCTGAAGGCAAATGCCTCTACATTCGTCACTATCAACAGGCTCGGCCAATTGAGGGGATGCATCGGCAATCCCGAACCCCTCATGCCTCTTTTCATCTCTGTGATAAGGAATGCCGTATCCGCATGCTCTAAAGACTTCAGGTTTACTCCCATGACCAGAGCGGAACTCAGGGATATGGAGATAGAGATATCCATACTCTCTCCTTTTGAGCCCCTGAGTGATGTAAGCAGCATAGAGATAGGAAGGCACGGCCTCCTTATAGTTAAAGGGCAATACAGCGGATTATTGCTCCCACAGGTTCCGGGACATTTCGGCTGGGACAGGACCGCATTTCTCGAAAACCTCTGTATGAAGGCCGGGCTTCCGAAAGACTCGTGGAAGGATGCAAAACTCTACAGTTTTACCGCGGAGATTATAAAATAAGTGTAAGTGGTTAGTGTTAGTGTCAGTTTATGAATTTTTCTGACACTGTCCACCATTACTGACCACTCTTTATCAGTGCGTATACTTCCCTAACCTCATCAGCATCTCTATATGCGCCAGTTCGCTAGGAACGATCCGGAATTCCACCCAATTCGTATCCTGGCTCGGAGCGCTGACAGGAATAGCAGTGGCAGTGGCTGCAAAGTAGGACCCATAGTTTTCCTCAAGTTCAGGCTCTGACTTATATATAGAATACAGAATTAACTCGGCCTTATGCTGCATATTAGTCCTCAGCTCAATATTGCGCTTTGTGTCCCGGGTAACCGTAAATCTGGAGCCTACAATTATAAGGTCAATATGAGACCTGGTGTTTCTGTCATTCAGCGCTGTCATAAAAACATGCCCCAGCTTATTCAGGATTGTATGCGCAGACTCCTTCATGTTGTTGCCGTTGTCAAACAGCAAAGACTCTTCAATGAAAATAGAACCCATCTTAAAGCTTATGCCCCTGACTTCCTCTGCTCCAAATTCTTTTACGAGCAGGCTGCTGATGCTCCCGGCAAATTCGCTCCTGGGAAGGGAAATAGCAAGCGCGGGTTCAAGAAATCTCTGTATCTTGACAGCCCTGTAATAAAGGACCGCGCTCAGGAGAAGGAGGCCGGCAAGAATCAGGCCGAATACAGGACCCGGCGGCAGGATGAATTTTTTTATAAAAGCGCTTTTCATTAAATTTTCGCCTCAAGTAATTTCAGGTCTTTTGCCGCCATGTCAAAATCTTCTTCTGAAATAGTTGTCGGACTGTGAATAGCCTTGTTCCTTATTTTCAGCACCTTATGGAACAGACTTTTCTTGAATTGACTGACACGCTGCGTGCGCTCAAGTTCCTTCAGGCAATCATAGAGACCTGGGAAGGAGCGGCCGAGTATCCTGCGCGTAAATATCTTCAGCCGTGTTTCAAGGTGGTGCCCCAGAAGCAGGGAGGCAATAACCTTCTCCCCTTTCCTGTAATAATCCATTGCTTGCTCAAGAGATATGCCCCCTTTAAATATATTTATATTTTCATGGGACTCGAGTTCCCCTGGAGCAAGACCCTGTATTTTTTGATAAACCTCCAGACATTTGTCCAGCTCATCTTTCTCGAGGTATGACTCGGCAAGAAGGAAAAGATCCCGCAAATTGCCGGAAGCCTCCTTCTGTTTTAAGGCAAAAGAATAAGCGCGCTGCAAGGCCTCTGTCTTATCGTCCTTTTTATCAAGGACATCAAAGTGCCTGGCCCATCGCTTTCCCTTAAATATATTATCCTTTGTAAAACGAAATAACTGTTCGGAGACCTCGGCCTTATTAAGCTTGCCGCTTATAATAATGATATTCAGGGTCGGATAGTTTTCGAATATCTCGGGCAGGGCGTCAATGCCTTCATTCATCCGGTCAAATTCTATATCAAGGGTCATGAGGTCAAAAGACTGAACCTTCAGAAATTCCATGGCCTGTTTTATGCTGGCAGCCTCATAAAATCTTAAATCCGTTTCTTTTCGGCCCAGGGCCCGCTGAATCTCCAGCTTCAGGAGCTCACGGTCCTCGTAATTATCATCGGCAAGGAGAGCCCTAAACATCAACGGCCTCTTCGACAAACGGAAGATTGATTATGATTTCTGCGCCTACCCCCGGCGCAGTATATTCCTTGCCGACCCTTATCTTTCCTGCATGAAGCCCGACAACATATTTGGTAAAATAAAGTCCCTCGCCCCATCCCTCGTGACTCGTTTTTCCTTTATAAAAACACTGTTCCGCCTGCTGCTCATCCATCCCGATGCCCTTATCCCTGAAAGACAGAGAAACATAACGGCGCCTTCCGTCAAGGTCCACGGTGAACGATATCAGGACCTGAGCGCGCGCCTGTTCGCGCTTTTTATACCTGACGGCGTTATCCATAATATTTTCAAACACGGTCTTCAGCAAAGCCTGTGAGGCAAAGATGGTGTGCGTGTAAATATCGCTCTGAAAGGCAACATCAGCCAGATCGCCGTATTGTCTTGCAATGCCTTCAAGCATTTCTTTTAAGTCAACTTTTTTAAAATCAACAAGCACCGATTCCCGCTCGTCCGAGATTTTCTTGAATATCTCGATATCCGAAAACAGCTTATCCAGGTTGTCATCAAGGCGCGCCTTCACATCAGGCTGAAGCTCGGGGAGCAGGTCTATTCTTCTTTTTATTCTTCCAAGATTATTTTTAAATTCATGCCCGATGGTGGCGGATATATAGCGGATAAACTCATTGCGCCGCGCAATCTCCCGATTCTTCATCAGAAGCAGGGTGTTCTCATGCGCCCTCCTCTGTTTTTGCTGATAAATAAAAGTCAGATAGCCGCTGAACATGGTGAAGGATATTATCATCATCAAAAACGCAATATCCGATACTCTGGTAGATGCATCAAGCAGTCCCTGCATAATTGAAAGGCGTTCTTCTGTGCCGGCTGATACCGGAATTTCATAAAGTCCCTTCCACGGCATTAGCCATGGGGCGAGTCGGCCAAAGGGCGGGATGAACCGGTCAAAATAAACCATAGCCAGCACAAGCCAGATAAAAAGCATCGAAACCAGCAAAAGTAAATGCCTCAGCTTATCAAAAGCGCCTGAAAAAGACATTTCTAATTTTAACCCATTTCAATAATTAATTTCCTGCAAGTTTCAGATAAAATCCTCAACAAATTCCTGACACTGATTTCACAGGGGAAATTTATATAAATCAGATAGTTATGGAGCGATGAATGTATTTTTTGGCGTAACAAATTTTTCTTTTCTTGTTGACCATCCTATCCGGCAACATATAAAATTATGCCATGCGTGTTGAGAATAGAAATAAACTATGCTGAACACATACTTCAAGCGTATCTTTGATGTTGCAAAGCGCGGCGACGTAACTGCTCTTAAAAAGACAATCGGGGTTCAAGAAAAAATAGATAAGGCATATCAGGGTTTCGAAGCCGAAACAATCGAATTTTAAAGTGTAGCCTGTAAATTTTTTTAAGGTGAGCAATGACCGAAGAGAGAGAAGAAATCCAGTCTCTGCATGATGAGATTAAAAGACTGAGGAAGACTCTTTCCGAGCTTACGCCGTCTCTCGAAGCGCTTCTTAAACGCAGGGGATTCAGGGTTTATAAAAAAGAACCCTCGGACGACCTTATTATCCCACACAAAAAATTTCTTAATAGTTTCTATGAAATAATGAAACGATATTCTTTCAGATTATTTCTCAGGGATGTAATAAAACATCAGGACTATTTCACAATGGAGCAAGTTACAAAATATGCGACATCCGATGTGACGGATTCGTATATCGCTTTTCTGCTGTCTGTGAAATTGATCGAAACCGCCGGCGCCCGGGGATTCAGGCTTAAAAAAAGACCGATCAAGAGTTTCGGAGAAACCCTTGAGTGGTTTCTGTGCGAAATATTTAAAAGGGAATTCAGCGCTGAGGCGGCATGGGGCGTAAAATTCAAAAGACTCGGTGTGGGCGGAGACTATGACCTTATCGCAAAGATTGACGGCTCAATACTTTACATGGAGGTGAAGTCCTCGCCTCCAAAGCAGATTTATGCAAATGAGATAAGCACTTTTTTTGACAGGGTATTCGACCTTTCCCCCGAGGTTGCCGTATTTTTTATGGATACGGAGCTGCGAATGAAAGATAAGATTGTGCCGATGTTTGAAGAAGAATTAAGAAAAAGGCTTCTGTCGCCGCCTCCTGTCCTGAGACTCGAAAAAGAACTCTTTCACATATGGGATAAAATCTTTATAATAAATGCCAGGGACAGCATTACAAATAACATCGAGAAGGCATTGGTCCGGTATTTCAGGGCAGGAGCAAAAATTCATAGCTCATAGTTAAAGGAGGCTATAAGATGGATGTATGTGCAATATGCGCATGGCGCGCAACGTGCCAAAAGAGGTTTTCCATATCAGGCAAAGATATGCACTGTCCTGATTTTGCAAAGGATGTGGCGCTTAAAGAAAAAACAGAAGAGGCTAAGAAAAAGGAGCAGAAAAAAGGTTGATATACAACAAGTTTTTCGGATTCAGGGGAGAGCCCTTTGGGGTGACGCCTGACACCAAATTCCTGTATATGAGCAAGAGACATGAGGATGCGCTTGCTCACCTGAATTTCGGAATATCTGAAGACAAAGGTTTTATTATGCTCACAGGCGAGGTGGGAGCAGGCAAGACAACGCTTGTAAGGTATTTCCTCGACAACATCGGCCCTGATACGCACAGCTCCCTGATAATAAATCCCATGGTGGATCCGCTTGAACTTCTCAAACTAATAAACCATGACTTCGGCGTGGCCTGTGCAGGCGACTCGCAGAAAGACCATCTCGAGGCCTTGAATAATTTTCTATTGGAATCCTTTTCAAGAAAAGAAAGAGCTGTTCTTGTAATAGACGAGGCGCAGGGATTAAGCCTTGAATGTCTTGAGTTCATCAGGCTCCTGTCAAATCTTGAAACCAGCACGAAGAAACTGCTCCAGGTAATCCTTGTGGGACAGCCTGAATTGACGAAGATCGTCTCGAGCGAACCGCTCAGGCAGCTTGACCAGAGAATTGCCGTCAGATACCATCTTGACCCCATGGATCTTAATGATTCCATAATATACATAAATCACAGGCTGAAGATCGCAGGAGGGGGCATGTTGGCCTTTCCCGTAAATGGGATAAAGCTCATTTACAGGTATAGCCGGGGGATTCCCAGGCTCATTAATCTGGCATGTGACAGAACTCTTTTGCTTTCCTTTTCAGAGGGCAGGGTAAAGATAGGAGCCGATATAATAAAAAAAGCCATAAGAGAATTAAGCGCTTACCAATATAAGGGTGAAACAAATTTTCTCAAGCATGCCGTTATAGGCGCAGCAATAGTCATCATTATTATTGCGGCTTATCGCAATGTATCACATGAAGAACATTATCTTGACAAGATGAGCAATATATTAAAAGGAGTCAGGACAGAAGGAGAATTTTTTATAAATGACGGAATATATATGGTCTCGAAAAAAGAGCTTTCCGAGGCTGCATGCGTCTTGAATCTCATGAATATATGGGAGGAAAAAGATATTCGCGGCGATATGGATATATCCGGGGAACCTGAAAAAAGAGGCTACTCTGTTTATAGGTTCGGCAATGACCTTGATAAGGCATTAAGATTAAATATGCCGTGTATACTTTATATAAAGCAGGATAATCTCCCCGTCGGCAAGGATGAGAGGGGACTGGCGAGATGTGTTGTCCTTAGATGGGTCGTCGGGGGCGATGCAATGCTCATAGACCCGAGAGACGGAAAAAATATCCTGCCGATAAAAACATTCAAAGACACTATCTCGGAGATTAGCGTATTTTATAAAAACAGATATAATAATAATGACAGGATCTCATTGCTGCAGCAGGAGCTTACAAAACTCGGTTTATACAATTCCCCTATAACAGGGGAGTTAGGCGTGAAGACAAAAAAAGCATTGATGAAGTTCCAGGAAATAAAAGGTCTGGAGCAAACAGGAACCCTTGATGAAGAAACAGCAATCATACTTTCAGGCAATGAAGGTGCGCCTGGATTGGCGCCTGAATAATATTTTAAAAATAAAGGAGGAGCTGAAATGGATCTTAAAAAATTGAGGAATATTCTTTCTGTTACTAACGGCAGCCTTGAGTTAAAGGATAAGGCAGGATTAAAGGGCGTTATGGATGAGCTTGTTTATGAGGCAGTATTTACAGAAGACAAAGACAGGCAGGCTGCGCTTTTCACTCTCATAAGAGAGGCAGCCAAGGCATCGGGTTCTGTGCCTGCATCTATTCAGGAGCTGTATGAGGAGATGGGCAGGAATTATCCGGGATTTACGGTTCCTGCGATTAACATAAGAGGTCTTACTTATGACACGGCAAAAGCGATCTTCAGAAAGGCAAACGAGATGAATGTCGGAGCCTTGATATTCGAAATTGCCCGCTCGGAGATCGGCTATACAAAGCAGAGGCCGCTTGAATACTCAACAGTAGTTCTTGCCGCAGCAGTCAAAGAAGGGTTCACAGGCCCTGTGTTCATACAGGGAGACCACTTCCAGCTTATACGAAAAAATTATTTGGCTGATCCCAAACCCGAGACTGATTATGTGAGAGGACTGATTAAAGAGGCCATTGAGGCTGAGTTTTATAATATTGATATTGACTCTTCAACACTCGTTGACCTTGATAAGCCGACATTAAAAGAACAGCAGAGACCTAATTTTGAGATAGCAGCAAAACTGGGCGCATATATCAGGGAGATAGAGCCTAAGGGGATTGATATTTCCATAGGCGGCGAGATTGGAGAGATTGGCGGAAAAAACAGCAATCCCGATGAGCTCAGGGCATATCTCGATGGCTTCAAAGAGATATTCAAGGCCGGAAAAGGTCTGAGCAAGCTCAGCGTGCAGACCGGCACATCACACGGAGGCGTAGTGCTTCCTGACGGCACGCTGGCAAAAGTTAAAATAGATTTTGATACACTCCGCACGCTATCCGAGATGGCGAGAAAGGAATACGGCCTTTCAGGTTGCGTGCAGCACGGCGCATCAACACTTCCCGAAGAGGCGTTCCACATGTTCCCCGAGACAGGCACATCAGAGGTTCATCTTGCAACAGGGTTTCAGAACATAATGTATGACAGCAAGGCAATGCCGAAAGAGTTTAAAGACGAGGTTTACCAATTCATAAAAACAGAATACAAAAAGGAATGGAAGGAAGGTCAGACAGAAGAACAGTTCATATACAGCACAAGGAAAAAAGGCCTCGGCCCTATGAAGAAGAAATGGTGGGACCTGCCTTCAAATGTTAAGGGACCGATTATGAAGGAGCTTGAGGATAAGTTCGGGCTGCTGTTTAACAAACTTAAGGTTGGGAATACAAAGGATATTGTAAGGCGGACGGTAAAGCCCGTGGTTGTTAAAAAAGAGATACCCGAGTCTCTGAAAAAGGAGTTGTAGGATTATTGCAAAAACGAATAAACCTTCTGCGTGAATTTTCCGTCCCCCTTCTTGCGGGCGTGGCAGCAGCCCTTTTCTGGGCCAACTACGATCCGGAAGGATATCGTCATTTTCTTCATGGACCGCTACTTGGTTCTCTCAGCTTTCACTTTCTGACGAACGATATTTTTATGGTCTTTTTTTTCGGCATCGCAGCAGTTGAAATTACACAGAGCTTTCTTCCAGGCGGCGACCTCAACCCTGTGAAAAAGGCAGTTAACCCCCTCATGGCAACTCTGGGCGGAGTTATCGGGCCAGCTCTTGTCTACCTCACGCTCAATCATTTTATCGGTTCAGAGGAACTGCTCAGGGGATGGGGAATTCCGACTGCAACTGATATCGCCTTTGCGTGGCTTGTGGCGCGCATGGTCTTTGGCAGCAACCATCCGGCAATATCTTTTCTGCTTCTTCTTGCAGTGGCTGATGACGGCATAGGCCTCGCCATCATCGCGGTCTTTTATCCTAATCCCACATTGCCTGTTGAGCCTTTATGGCTCATTCTGACTCTCGCCGGAATGCTTGCCGCTTACGGGCTGCGTAAAATGCGTGTTCGTTCATATTGGCCGTATGTGTTATTCGGCGGCGGACTTTCCTGGGGAGGGTTGTTCAATGCCCATCTCCATCCCGCCCTGGCGCTTGTCTTCATTATCCCTTTTCTTCCTCATGCAAAGATGGAGAAGAAGCATATCTTTGAAGAAGACCTGGCTGACCGCTCGGCAATAGCGATGTTTGAACACGAGTGGAAGATCATCGTGGATTTTGGATTGTTCATGTTCGGACTTGCTAATGCCGGCGTTGAGTTTTCGCGCATCGGTACTGCGACGTGGCTTGTTGTCGCCGCGCTGCTCGCGGGAAAGACCATCGGCATTTTTTCCCTCGGCGTTATTGCGGAAAAACTCGGCTTTCCACTACCGCATAACATGAAACGGAAGGAACTTTTTGTGGCTGGAATCATCGGCGGCTTCGGCTTTACCGTTGCGCTCTTTGTGGCCGGCGAGGCATTTATCGAACCAGCCCTTCAGGGCGCGGCAAAGATGGGCGCAATGCTGAGTTGTCTGTCAGCTCTTCTTGCCCTCATTGCAGCCAGAGTTCTCAAGATTAAAAAAATTCTTTAGGCTGCCACTATAAACTTCAATAACGGTGATACCCTAAAAGCAAAGCTGATCTTCAATATCCCATCCAAAAGTCTCCCATTTCAAAATGCAACAAATACTATTTTTGATGCAACAGTAATTATCAAGCCGTTTTCTTAGGAGGTTTATGCAGCA
>SCSY01000402.1 GCA_004298625.1 Nitrospirota bacterium
CAAAACTGGTCAGCGCGTTGCGCACGACGAGCGGCGATTCGAAGGCGATGCTGCTGTTGTCAAGCAGGGCGCGCACGGTGCGCGCAATGTCGGCACGTTCCAGCTCGTAGCTGCGCGACAGCGTCCAACACAACTCGACCAGCACGATGTCGGACACAAACAATCCACCGTGCTCTTCCCCGTGTGCATCGAACACTGCCTTGGCGCGCTGTGCCTGCGCCTCGTTGTCACGGGTGACAAGCCGCACGAGGACATTGGTGTCAAGCGCGATCATTTGCGCGAAAGTTGATTGCGCGCTTTTGTCGCCGCGACGATGCCTTCATCCATCTCCTCAATGCTGAGTGGCTTAATCCCGGGACGATGCACCAAGCCGAACAGGTTGTCGGAGCCGCGTACCAACACCCGCACCCGCAGACTCCCATCGTCTTCCACCTCGAAATCGAGCTTGCTGCCGGCTGCAATGTGGAGTTGGTCGCGGATATTTTTGGGGACGGTTACTTGTCCCTTGTCAGTCACTGTTGCAAGCATTCCAACCCCCTGGGGTTTTCATTAATTCTTACTTATTATTTCATGTAAGGAATTATGCGTCAATCTGAATATATCTCAAGGATAAGGAGTGATGTGATGCTTCATGCGGCGCAATAATGCGCCCTAGGCTTGCTGGTCCGCTTGGCATACGAATCAGCCAGCCGCCCTTATCTCGCCAAGAAGCTCCGGGTGACGGTCGAGCAGCTTCAGCAGCAGGACAGTCGATTTGGATGGCTGGCGGATGCCGCGCTCGTACTCCGAAAAGGCATTCACACCACCGCCGAACAGCGCAGCCGCCTCAGATTGCTTCAGCCCCAAGCGTTTGCGCGTGGCGCGCAGTTCGTGCGCTTGCGCCAAGTCGATTTCACGCACGAAAGCCTTGATGGCATCGGCCATGCGCTGCATTTCTCCGTCGCCGGTCGAAAAGCCCTCGCCACACGCCTTGCAATAGCGCAGCTTCACCGCATGAACCACACCATCACGCCCCTTGTGATGAATCGGCCAGTCGCGCGCCTCGACCACGAATCCATCGTCCGCACCGCAGGCCGGACAGATGCCATCCGGGACGATGGCATAACCATTGCTGTCCATTTATTTCTCCTTGAATTGAATCACAACCGTCCCCGCCTGCCGCGTCAGCTTGATGTAAGCGGTTTTATCGTTGGGGCAGGGTGCATGATACACATCTTGCCACACGCGACTATCGCGCTCCGCCGTCATGCTCTTGAAAAACATCGGCGCAGCAAGATTCGCCATTACCGCCAGCGCCTGTTCATCCGTCAGCCCCATCAACAGAC
>SCSY01000237.1 GCA_004298625.1 Nitrospirota bacterium
AGTTTAGAAGTTATGTGCCTTACAAATGGGAATAATCTTTTCGCTCATTCTCGGTCGCTACGACCTCCGAGGTATTTTGCCTCTCTGTATTTTGAATTTGATATGGGAATATCGGCAAAATAAAACCGCTCAAAGAGAATTCCCTTTTGTAACTGCTAAATAATTACTGTTGATTTATTTATGCGCAGAATACTTCACATAGACATGGACGCCTTTTTTGCTGCTGTGGAGCAGAAGCGTCATCCCGATCTTATCGGCAAGCCTGTTGTCATAGGCGGAAGCGGAGACCCGACACAGAGGGGTGTTGTATCAACAGCATCTTATGAAGCAAGAAAATTCGGAATCCATTCCGCAATGCCCTTAAGGACAGCCTATAAGCTCTGCCCTCAGGCTGTATTTTTGCCTGTTGATTACGAAGAGTATTCAAGAGTGTCAGCGGAAGTAAAAAATATACTCAGGGAATTCAGTCCTATTATGGAAGATGTCGGGATTGACGAGGCATTTCTTGATATTTCAGACATACCGGAAGCGTCAGAAGAGATTTCGAGAAAGATTAAAGATAGGATTAAATCAGAGCTTGACATCACATGCTCTATCGGTATTGCCGGAAACAAGCTCCTCGCAAAAATTGCATCAGACCTCAGAAAGCCTGACGGGCTGACGATAATAAATGAAGGCGATGTTGAAAAAATAATCTGGCCTCTTGCTGTGAGAAAGCTCTGGGGAGTTGGGCCCAAGACAGAGACTTATCTAAGAAGTATCAATATAAATACTATCGGCGAACTTGCTGCGATTCCTCTCGAAAAACTAATAAATCATTTTGGCCCCTCATACGGCAATTACCTCTATGAGGCTTCGAGGGGGATAGACGAAAGCCCCTTGGTAACTCACTGGGAGCCTAAATCTTCGAGCAGGGAAACGACTTTTCAGAGGGATACGAATGACTGGCAGACGATAGCAAGGACTTTAGCGGGATTGACGAAAGAGGTTTCGGAGGATTTGAAGCATTCAGGGTATATCGGCAAGACGGTGACGATAAAAATAAGGTTTGATGATTTTAAGACATATACGCGCGCAAAGACAATGGATGAATTTACAGATTCGAACGAGACAATCAGAAAAACAGCCTTTGAATCATTGGGCAGGATTAAGTTGGAAAAGAAGGTCAGGCTCATCGGGGCGAGGGTGAGCGGATTAAAGAAAAAATAGGCAATTTTTGGGTAATTTTACCTTGACATGTTCTTTTCCGGCTGTTATTTTATGACAAAATTCAACAAAGGAGGCGCTAAAAATGTTACATAAGCACGAACTAATAGCAGCGATAACAGCATGTTTTATCTTTATCGGAATACAGAGCAGTTTTGCGGGCCTGATGGAAAATAAATCCGAGGGGAAGCATTCCGCCGACATAAAATACGAAAGATTATATTTCAATTTTGATTCATCTGTTACAAAAATAGACGGCTGGATGTATGGGATAGGCATTTCTTATAGATATCGCCATCCCTCTAAAAACTTTGTAGTCAAGCCGGAGCTATCGTTAGGTTGGGGCAACTTGGATTATGATGGACCATTGGCGTATAGCAACAGCAGGGTAACCTCAACCGGAACGCTGGAAGGAGTGGATACTTCTTTAGTTGAGTTCCGAGTTTTGCCTGGTTATGATGCTCAGCTTTCAGAGACATCTTCTCTCATACCTTATATAGGGCTTGGCATAAGATACCTGGATATAGACATGGATGGAAGGATGACCTACACAACAGACTCAAAAACTATTCAAATTGGACATAAATGGTATCTGGATGTCTATCTCCCTATAGGTTTAACATTCGATTTAAATGGGAAACAATTAAAAAGCAAATGGTCATTTAAAGCAACGGTCGAAGATGATATTTTATTGAGTAATCGCGGCAATGGATTAAGGGGCTCTATGGAATTCCAGAGGAGGTTCAAACATTTTAATGTTGCAGTTGAGCCTTTTATAAGGTATTGGAGTTTTGGAAAAACACATCGCACTTTTAGGGATGCTAATGATAAAATTGTTGGTGAGCTATACGAACCGGCGAAACACATCACAGAAACCGGCGTTGCCTTGAAAGTAAGGTTCTGAGCAGACACAGGGACAGCATGAATTTTAAAAGCATGAGTTCTGATTAATTCCGCTCTGTCGAAAGCGCTGCTACCACTTTTTCAAATGGTGGCATAACGATAGCCATTGTCAAACCGCGTGGGATGCAGAGATTTTGCCTCGCGCCGGATCTATTTCCCTTCTCATTTCCTATTGCTGAAATAAGGCCGTTAAAGTTATACTTTTAGAACGTAAACATCTCTAAAAATTAAGCGTGGAGAAGGATAATGCCTTTTTTCGGCGAACTTTTTGTAAGCGAAATATTAAAAAAACCTGTACTCGATCCCAAAGGCGAAGAACTCGGAAGAGTGAAGGATCTTTTGGTTGTGAAGGGCGAACCCTTGCCGAAGATCTCCAGTCTGGTTATAGAGAAGAAAAGAAAGGTTTTTAATCTCCCGTGGGTGGACCTTAATATATTCAACAAGAGAATAATCTCTGCAAATATTTACAGTGAAAGTCTCGGCTCTTATGAAACCAGCGAGAAAGACCTGCTGTTGGTCAGAGATATCTTTGATAAGCAAATTGTTGACGCCAATGGCGCAAAGGTTGTAAGGGTGAATGACGTAAAACTCGAAGGCCTTGATACAGAGGCCGTGCTTGTAGCTGCCGATGTCGGGATGAGGGGAATAATGAGAAGGCTTGGAGTTGAAAGAGGCGGTGAGGATCTGATGAGGTTTTTCAGGACGCACTTGCCGTACAATTTGATAAGCTGGGATTATATCCAGCCCTTGGAACCAAAACTTACGGCGATATCCCTTACCGTGCCGAGACAGATGATGTCTGAATTGCATCCTGCTGATCTTGCGGCAATAATCAGCCAGGTCTCTCATAAAGAGGGAGCTACATTTATTAAAGACCTTGATGCGGAAACAGCGGCAGAGATGCTTTCAGAGCTTGAGCCTGATAAACAGGCGGCAATTATAACAGGAATGGAAACGGAGAAAGCCGCAGATATTATAGAGGAAATGCCCCCTGATGAGGCTGCCGATGTGCTCAGCGATATACCGGCGGAAAAGGCACAGGAGATCCTCGGTAACCTCGAAAAAGAAGACGCCGAGGACATCCAGGAACTTTTAGGTCATGAGGACGATACAGCAGGCGGCATTATGACAAATGAATATATTGCATATTCGCCTGAGATGACTGTAAAAGACGCCTCTGAAAGATTCAGGGTTAATGCCAAAGAGGTGGAAACCGTATATTACATTTATGTGCTCGATAAAGACGAGAAATTGATAGGCGTTACTTCGCTGAGGGAGATGCTGCTTGCAGAGCCGGACAGCATCCTTGCCGATATTATGGAGACAAGTCTCAAGACAGTCTCTCCGGGTGAAGACGAAATGATTGCTGCCGGAATTATATCCAAATACAACCTCCTTGCATTGCCGGTTGTAGATGAAAACGGATACATGCACGGCATCGTAACGGTTGACGATATAATTGACATTCTTCTGCCGCCGGCGGCAAAGCGCAAGAGGAGAAAGGTGTGAACCTTTACAAAAAAATAGCCCTGTTTCTTGCAGTTATGGGACCGGGAATAATTACCGCAAATATAGATAATGACGCAAGCGGCATTACAACTTACTCTGTTGCGGGCGCGCGTTTCGGCTATGGGTTGTTGTGGACCCTCGTGCCGACAACTATTGCTCTTGTTGTAATACAGGAGATGATAGCCCGTATGGGCGTAATAACAGGGAAGGGGCTTTCCGACCTTATCAGGGAAAACTACGGGATAAAGGCGGCGTTTTTCATGATGCTGGGCCTTCTCGTGGCAAATTTCGGGAATACGATTGCCAATCTTGCAGGCTGGGCGGCAAGCATGGAGATACTTGGGTTGAGCAAATATATTATGATACCTGTTGGAGCGATTTCTATTTGGATGCTGGTGACAAAAGGGAGTTACCGGTTTGTTGAAAAGATACTTTTATTTGCATGTCTTTTGTATTTTGGCTATGTCATCTCAGGGTTTATGGCAAAACCCGAGTGGATGCCGGTTCTTAAAAGCACATTTGTTCCGCAGATTAAATGGGATTCTGAATACGTAATGCTGAGCATAGCCATAATAGGAACAACCATAACGCCGTGGATGCAGTTTTATCTTCAATCATCCATTGCTGAAAAGGGAATAAAAAAAGAACAGTATAAGGCGTCGAGGCTGGATGTCATAATAGGGTGCTCAATAACAGATATAATCGCTTTTTTTATTATGGTTACATGTGCTGTTACCCTTTTTCCTGCAGGGATAAGGATAAATGAGGCGTCAGAAGCGGCTATTGCGCTAAGGCCGCTGGCAGGAGAATATTCATCTTTTATCTTTGCCCTGTGTCTTGCAAACGGTTCGCTTTTGGGAGCAATAATAGTTCCATTGGCGACGGCATACTATATATGCGAGGCAATGGGCTGGGAAGCAGGGGTTAACAAGACGTTTAAGGAAGCGCCTCAGTTCATGTGGATATATACATTGACGATAGGTCTGGCGTCGCTTGTAATCCTTATACCCGGGGCGCCGCTTGTTTTTCTCATGGTGCTTTCAGCGGTGATTAACGGGCTTCTGCTTCCGTTTGTTCTTGTATATGCATTGCTTCTTGTGAATAATAAGAAGCTGATGGGAGAATATATCAACCCCAAAAGTTATAATTATATATCATGGGGAACCGTGGTGGTAATAATATGCCTTACGGCGTTTCTTGTGGTTACGAATATTATTCCTTCAGGAGGTAGGGTTTAATGGTAAAGGCAATTGAATGGAAAGACGGCAAGGTCATTATGCTGGATCAGAGCAAGCTTCCGGTAGAAGTCGTGTTCATAGACTGCACCAATTACAAGATCGTTGCGGAGGGCATAAAAAAACTCTGGATCAGGGGAGCGCCTGCAATCGGGATTGCAACAGCCATGGGAATAGCGCTTGGCGCACAGGATATAGCGGCAAAAAATTATAAGGAATTCATTAAGGGCCTCGAGCCGATATTTAATACGCTCCTTGAAACAAGGCCTACTGCTGTGAATATAAAGTGGGCTGTCGAAAGGATTAAAAAACTTTTGAAAGAGAAAAAGGGCGAATCAGCGGATCGGTTAAAGGAACTGCTGATCGAAGAAGCGAAAAAGATACATGAAGAAGATATAGAAGTAAATAAGGCAATTGGAAGATGGGGCGCGCAGTTTATAAAAGACGGGGATACGATTCTTACCCACTGCAATGCAGGCAGTCTTGCTACGGGAGGCTACGGCACTGCAACAGCGCCTATGCTGGTTGCGATAGAGCAGGGCAAAAGGATTCAGGTGATAGCCGATGAGACAAGACCTGTATTACAGGGAGCAAGGCTTACGGCGTGGGAGCTTATGCAGGCAGGCGTGCCTGTTACGCTTATCACGGACAACTCCGCAGGTGCACTCATGAAAAAGGGAGAGATAAACCTTGCGATCGTAGGCACGGACAGGACCGTAAGAAATGGAGACGTCGCCAATAAGATAGGCACTTATTCTGTTGCAGTGCTTTGCAAGGAACACAAGATACCATTTTACGTTGCAGCGCCTCTGAGCAGCATTGATTTTTCTATCACAACGGGAGATAAAATACCTATAGAGGAGAGGGATTCCCATGAGGTCACGCATATATTCGGCACCTGCCGGATCGCCCCTGCGGATGTAAAGGTAAGGAATATGGCTTTTGACGTTACCCCGGCAAAATATATAACTGCAATTATTACCGAAAAAGGCGCATTCAGGCCGAAAGACCTGAAGAAATTAATGAAGAAAGAAATCAACCTTGACGGGTTAAGGCTCTGACATGAGAGGGCATGATTAATAATCAGACAATGGATATAAAAAAGGTTTTTAATGCCTATGATACGGATCTTCGCCTTGTTGAAACTGAATTAGGAGAACTGTTTAAAAGCGATGCTCCTCTTATACCTCTGGTAGGCAAATATCTTCTTGAGAGCGGCGGAAAAAGGCTCCGGCCTCTTTTCCTTCTTTCAAGCGCGCGGCTTGCCGGCTACAAGGGACCCGACCATATAATTCTTGCAGGCATTATAGAGCTGATACACATGGCGTCGCTGCTCCATGATGATGTTGTTGACGGCGCCAAGATAAGGAGAGGAATGCCTGCTGCCCATTCGGTATGGGGTAATCAGGTTGTTATTCTGGTCGGGGATTTTCTGTATTCAAATGCCCTCAAAAAAGCAGTCTCTTTCAGGAGCCAGAGGATAATGGAGGCGCTTTCCGAGGCCACAACAAGCATGACAGAGGGGGAAATATTACAGCTTCAGAAGACTTCCGATATAAGCATCACAGAGGATGAATATATAAAAATAATATCTGCCAAGACAGGCATACTCATATCAGCAGCCTGTAGGATCGGCGCTATATTGAACCTTTGCTCAAGTCCCGAAGAAAACGCCCTCGCGCGCTTTGGCCTGAAGTCGGGCACGGCCTTTCAGATGGCGGATGACATACTCGATTATATGGCGGAAGAGAATGAACTCGGCAAGAGACTCGGCAAGGACATAGAGGAAGGCAAGATCACGCTGCCTCTGATATACCTGTTTAAAAACGCCTCTGATACCGAAAAGGAAGAGATAAAGCTGATTATAGAAAATTTCTCGGAGGCCGGCCTTCGCAGAGTTCTTGCTTTATTCAAACGATATAGCGTTTTAGAGGAATCGCTGAAGAGGGCGCAGGATATTGTCAATGAGGCAAAGGCCGAGCTTTCGGTATTCCCTGATTCCCCTGAAAGAGATTATATGCTCTGCCTTGCCGATTACGCAATATCCAGGGAGAAGTAACGACATGCACCCGATAGTAAAACTTGCGAAACAGGCAATAGAAACTTATATTAAAAAGGGCTGCGCTATTGAACTGCCTGTTGAACTTATGCCTGAGATGAAGGAGAAGGCCGGAGTATTCGTATGCATCAAAATACAGGGAGAGCTAAGAGGTTGTATAGGGACATTTATGCCTTCATGCGAAAATGTTGCGAAGGAGATTATTAAAAATTCCATATGCGCTGCAACGCAGGATCCGAGATTCCTCTGTGTGCAGCCCGGGGAGCTTGATGCTCTGGAATATTCCGTAGATGTCCTCTCAGCGCCCGAGGAGGTCAAGGGACTAAAGGAACTTAATCCTAAAAAATACGGCGTGATAGTTTCAAAGGGGCAGAGGAAGGGGCTGCTTCTGCCTGACCTTGAAGGAGTTGACACCGTAGAGGAGCAGCTCCGTATAGTAAAGATGAAGGCAGGCCTGTCCCCTGATGATGAGGATGTAAAAGTATTCAGGTTCGAGGTCAAAAGATATCGCTGATGAGTAAGAGAAGGCTATGGAAATACCTTTAAAAGGCAATATAAGAGATTATAGTTTCCCAAAGATGCTCGTTCAGCTTAACAGAAAACGCGTTACAGGAACCCTGTCGGTGAGCATGCCTCATTTTACCAAGAAGATATATCTGATAAAAGGCGACGCTGTATTTGCCTCTTCATCTTACGAGGATGACCGGCTCGGCGAGATGCTGCTTAAGGCCGGGAAGATTACCGTCGAACAATACGACAAATCCGTAGAAATATTAAAGGCAACAAAAAAACGTCAGGGAGCGATACTTGTAGAGCTTGGTTATCTTACTCCAAAAGACCTTTTCTGGGGAGTTAAATATCAGGTGAAGGAGATAATCTACAGCCTTTTCCAGCTTGAGGAAGGAGGATTTGAACTCACTGATGGAAATGTGCCGACTCATGAGGTAATAACCCTTAAGATGAGCATGGGCAACCTCATATACGAGGGAGTGAAAAAAATAGATAGTTGGACCAGGATAAGGCAGGAGATGCCTGACACAGGGATAGTCCTGAAGCTTTCTGAAGACCCGCTTAGCTTGTTTCAGGATGTGGAGTTAAGCCCCAACGATAAAAAAATCCTTCCCATGATAGACGGGACAAGGACGCTGAAGGAGATCGTTGACAGTTCCTGGACCAACTCATTCGAGGCAATGAAAACGATCTATGTGTTATGGTCCATCGGGATTCTCGAAGAAAAAAAGGGCGCGCAAAGGGAAATAAAAGAAACGCCCGAGACAGTGTCCTTTGAAGATTTGTTGCAGCCTTTTGCCGAAGAAGAGGAAGAATTTATAAAAAGGGTGGCTGAGATTTATTCCAACCTCGATAAGTTAAAGCTGCACGAACTTCTTGAGATAGATGAGAATTCAGATACGGAAACCGTAAAAAAGAACTACTACAGGCTTGCGAGGGAGTTTCATCCGGATCGGCATCTCAGCGCCTCGGACGCCACGATGATAGATAAACTCACGGCGATCTCCGATGCCGTTACAACGGCTTATAGCGCGCTGAAGGATGATTCGGGGAGAGCAGGATATTTCAGGCTTTTAGCCAAGCCTGCAAAAAAGGAAAAGGCAGCAGAAAAAGAAAGTGACGAAGAACAGTTTAAAAAAGGCGTGGATGAATTCAAGAAGGGAAACTTTCAAGGCGCGGTTGATCTTTTCAGAGAGGCTGCAAGGATCAATCCTAAAAAGGCGCAGTACTGGAGTTATCTCTCGCTGGCGCTTACTAAAGTTCCTCACAAGCTGAAAGAGGCCGAGGATACCCTTCTCGAGGCCATAAAACTTGATCCGTTGAATGGGGAGCACTATGCAAACCTCGGTCTTTTATATCTCAAGTCCGGGCTCACTAAAAGGGCATCCGGCCAGTTTGAGAAGGCATTGAAATTTGACCCCGGAAATATAAAGGCACAGAAGGGGCTGAAGCAGATTAGAGGCTGAATCGGCTTAAATGCTATGCCATGCCTTTACGCTTAAATTTTGAGGTTAGATTATGATTGCATCAAATACCCCTCCTGCGCAAGAAGTTTTTTGGGCAATAGTGAGCTTCTTTTATTTTATTCTTTGCTTACTTTGAAAATTGCATCCGCAAATCAAGAGCTATAGAAAGTCGTATTGATTGTGGACTACGTGTAGAAGTATGCAGAACGCCAGGCATGAGTGGCGCGGGCCACAAAGACAGCTATTCCCGCGTCCCTCTCGATGCCTTTGTTGTACGGGCTTTATTCCTTCTTATCAGATCCCCCGACTCTGGTTTTAATTTTTGAAGGATCGAAGCCTTCTGTTACGATTCCGTACTTTGGCGGTTTAACGTTGGGATTAGGCTTAACAACTTCAGGCTTGCTATCGCCCCCTTGAGAAGTTGTATCCTGCTTTTTGTCGTCAGCCATTGTAATACCTCCTTCCACTTTTTTGATTTTCTTGGGTTCATTCCACGAATGAACAACGAAAATAGCAAGAAATAGCGTGACAATGATTCCACTGATAATTATGGATACATATCCGTGATACAATCTCCGTGATTTTAGATTTGTTATTTGTCTATTTTCCGCCAAAGCATCTTTGTTGCCTTTCGCTAAGGCATAATAAATATCAACAAGTTCATTGTTGTCAAAGAAATCTATTGTCTCAGCATCTAAAG
>SCSY01000403.1 GCA_004298625.1 Nitrospirota bacterium
GACTGGAAGAAGAAAACCGCATATTTTTACAGGCGTTGGAAAACGCCATACAGGAGCAATAAATGATTATCGTAATGAGCCCAGAAGCCACCGACCAGCAAATCGACGGCGTCGTCAAAAGAATCAAGGATGCCGGGCTGGACGCCAACATCTCGCGCGGCACCGAGCGCACCGTGATCGGCGCGATCGGCAACGAACGCAAACTGGAACCGGAATATTTCGACGCGCTGCCCGGTGTCGAGCAATCCATGCACATCGTCAAGCCTTACAAGATCGTCGGGCGCGAGTGGCACAAGGCCGACAGCATCATCGACATCAAGGGCATCCCGCTCGGCGGCAAGCAAATCCAGATCATCGCCGGACCGTGTTCGGTGGAAACCATTGATCAGATGGAGAAAGCCGCTCAAGCCACGGTCGATGCCGGCTGCCGCATGATGCGCGGCGGCGCCTACAAGCCGCGCACCAGCCCCTACGCGTTCCAGGGGCACGGCGCGGAAGGTCTGGCGATGTTCCGCAAGGCCGCCGACCGGCATAACCTGCCCATCGTCACCGAACTGATGGACGTGCGCACCATCGACCATTTCCTTGAATACGGCGTGGACGTGATCCAGATCGGCACGCGCAACATGCAGAATTTCGACTTGCTCAAGGAAGTCGGCAAACTGAACATCCCGGTCGTCTTGAAGCGCGGCATGTCGGCCACTATTTCCGAATGGCTGATGTCGGCGGAATATATCGCCGCCGGCGGCAACCACAACATCATTTTCTGCGAACGCGGCATCCGCTCCTTCGAAACCTACTACCGCAACGTGCTGGACGTAACCGCCATCGCGGTATTGAAGAAGGAAACCCATCTGCCGGTAATCGTCGATCCGTCGCACGCGGGCGGCAAGGCATGGATGGTGCCGGCGCTGTCGCGCGCCGCCATCGCGGCGGGCGCCGATGGCCTGCTGGTGGAAATGCACCCCAGCCCATGCGATGCCTGGTGCGACGCCGATCAGGCGCTGACGCCGCTTGAGCTGAAAAACCTGGTGGGTACGCTAGGCGCTATTGCCGGAGCGATTGGAAGAACCATCTAACCTTCATCATGGGAAAAGCCAGCCGTCGGAAAAAAGAGGTTCGTAAAAACGGTATGCTGGAGATGGAGATACCGGGTTATCTGAAAAACATACCGGATGCAACTTTCGTCCAGGTTCCGGGATGCTTGCCGGATGATG
>SCSY01000238.1 GCA_004298625.1 Nitrospirota bacterium
AAAGCAATGATGAGAAAATAATAAAACTCGCGGGTCAGTTAAAGAATAAAAATCCACAGGAGACAGCAAGGACTATTTATAAATGGGTGTCAGGAAACCTCAGATACTCGGGTTATGCAAAGGATCCAAAAGGCGCTCGATATGCACTTGAAACAAAGGAGGGCGACTGCACGGAATACATGTATCTTTTCGTTGCCCTCTGCAGGGCTAATCAGATCCCGGCTAGAGGCGTGGGAGGTTTTATCTGCCGGCAAAACAGTCTTTTAAGACCGGAAGCATATCATAACTGGGCCGAATTTTATTACAACAAAGCATGGCGTCTCACAGACCCGCAAAATAAGGTCTTTATGGAAGATGAAGGAGATTATATCGCGATGAGATACGCAGGCATTCTGAAAGGTGTTCCGATCAGCGACGATGGAATGTTTGGTTTTGCAGGAGAAGGAATAAAAGCAAAGATGAATTGACGCGCGATAAAAAAATTAACCGCAGACACACGCAGATAGACGCAGACAAATTAGAATTAGTCTGCGTCGGTCTGCGTCGGCCTGCCGCGCCGAAGCTTTGCGAAGGCGGGTCTGCGGTTAAATAAAATATATCAGCGTCAGTCAGCGTCGGCCTGCCGCGGCGAAGCTTTGCGGCGGTAAAAAAAATAAAAGCAATAAAAAAACTTAGCCAATAAAAAAGAGGTGGGACTATGAAGGGAACAAGGTTTGTTTGGACGAATTCCTGGGCAGCGTGTTTTTTGCTATTTATATTGATGAGCATTTCGCAGTCAGGGTCTTTTGCGCAGCATGCCTTTGCCGCTGACTCGGTTTGCGCAGAAGTAAAGATTGAGATCGCCCAGGAGTTGACCCTTGAACGTCAGGCCTTTGATGCGCACATGCGCATTAACAATGGACTGTCCAATATTACACTGGAAGATGTGGATATAGATGTAAGCTTTTCCGATGAAACGGGAAACGTTGTTCATGCCAGTTTTGACCCGAACGATACCGCCGCTCTTTTTTTTATCAAAATAGATTCAATGGACAATATTACCAATGTAAACGGAAGCGGCAAGGTAGATCCTGCAACCAGCGCTGATATCCACTGGCTGATAATCCCGGCTCCCGGTGCGTCCAATGGAGTTCCGCAAGGCACGCTTTATTATGTAGGTGCGACACTGAAATATACAATAGGCGGAGAAGAACACACAACAGAAGTCACGCCGGATTATATCTTTGTCAAACCCATGCCTGAATTAGTGCTTGATTATTTTCTGCCATCCGAGGTGTTCGGCGATGACGCCTTCACCGATGAGATAGAGCCACCCATACCTTATACCCTCGGAGTCCGCATTGGAAACAACGGACTCGGAACAGCAAAACAGGTAAAGATAAATTCGGCCCAGCCTAAAATAACTGAAAATAAACAGGGTCTTTTAATAGGTTTTGCCATAGACGGTTGTGAAGTAAATGACGTTCTCACAAAAAACACACTCCTTGCCGACTTCGGCAACATTGCCCCCAATAAGGCATCGGTGGCGCGCTGGATCATGCATTGCACAATTTCCGGCAAATTTGTCGACTTCAAGGCCGATTTCTCCCATTCAGATGAATTGGGCGGAGAACAGATCG
>SCSY01000239.1 GCA_004298625.1 Nitrospirota bacterium
AGCCAGACTTGCACGTGAAGCGGAAAAACAAGGCATTGATGTGATTATAGCGGGAGCGGGTGCGGCAGCACACCTGGCCGGGGTTATTGCAGCCCATACAGTACTGCCGGTAATAGGAGTGCCGATAAATTCTTCGCCTTTGCAGGGCTTTGATGCCCTGTTTTCCACGGTTCAGATGCCTCCGGGAATCCCGGTAGCCACAATGGCGGTAGGAAAGGCAGGCGCCAAAAATGCGGCTATTTTTACGGCTGAGATTTTAGGAAGAAAAGATGCAAAGATTGCAAGGAAACTAAAAGACTATAAAAAGAAAATGGCAGAAGAAGTTGAAAAAAAAGCAAAGGCGCTAAGTAAGGGTCAAAGCATCAAAAAGTTATCTCCTCGGCGATTCGCCCCAGGCGAAAAGGGTCAAAGTTCGTAGTGAAAGTTCATCTTGACTGTTATCCGTGTTTTGTCAACCAGACAAATATTGCCCTCAGGCTCGGCACGAAAAATAACGCAAAGAGAGAGCATACCCTCAAGTGCATACTCAACGGCATAGGAAAGATCGATACATCAAAAACTCCGGCCCATACGACAACCTTCCTTCATAGGGAAATCCGCAATCTTTTAGGCAAAGATCCTTTTAAAAATATAAAGTCCAAGTACAACGGGATCGCTTTAAGTCTTTACCCTTTCTTGAAGAAAAATGTTGAGACAAGCCGCGACCCTTTATGGACGGCTTCCCGGCTTGCAATAGCCGGCAATGTTATTGATTTCGGCATATTCACATCCGTTGATATCGAAGGGACAGTGAAAAGAGCTCTGAAAGGGCCGATTGCTGTAGACGATTATTCCGGATTTAAGGACGAAATTTCACGGTCGGAAAAAATACTTTATCTGCTTGATAACGCGGGAGAGATAGTCTTTGACAGGATACTTATCGAAACCCTGATCTCCCTGGGGAAAAAAGTAACAGCCGTAGTAAAAGGCTCCCCGGTTATAAATGATTCCACTATCAAAGACGCGCAGGAAACACAATTGGCCAAGACATGTAAAATCATAGACAACGGCTCTGATGCTGTTGGGACAATCCTTGAGTGGTCATCCCGGGATTTTCAGGATGCCTTCAAAAAGGCCTCTCTCATCATCAGCAAAGGGCAGGGAAATTTCGAGACATTAACCGGCACAAAAAAGACAATATTCTACCTCTTTCAGTCCAAATGCAACGTAGTTTCAGAAGAACTGGGACTTTCTAAGGGGTCTATGCTTTTAAAAAAATCCTGATCTGCCTCAGTTGCGAGTCGAGCATCCGACTTTTAGGCTGAAAAATCAGATAAGACTTATCGCCTTCCGCCTCCGCCCGGCCTTCTCTCCCTGAATCCGCCTCTTTCTCTCGATGAGCCTTGCTCTCTCTGGGTCTGCGGTTTTGCTTCATTCACAACAATGCTTCTTTCCATGAAGTTGGTGCCGTTTAGCATCTCTATGGCCTTTTGCGCCTCTTCGTCAGTGTTCATCTCGACAAACCCAAAACCCCTGGCCCTGCCCGTGGCGGCATCTGTTATCAGTTTTGTAGATGCAACCTCTCCTGCCTTCGCGAAAAGTTCTTTCAGGTCATCCTCTGACGCCTGAAACGAGATATTCCCTACATAAAGTCTCTTACCCATTCTTCCTCCTAAAAATAAAATCCCAGAGCCCAGGCCTTGGGGAACGCTTGCATATCAGTTAATGTAATGTCATATAATTTGTTATTGTTTAGACTAAAATATGCCAGTAATCATAAGCTTTGTCAAGGAGAAATTTATTCGCTGTTTATTTTCTTCTTGACAGCAAATAAAAATTATTGATATATTGAGCTAATTCCATATCCCTAAATAGGAACAAGTTCTTTAAATCAGGATAAAGTTTTATTTTGTTGCTATAGATTTCAACGTAATTTACTGGCATAAAATTTGATTAGTATCCATTAGAATTTGTTTGGAAAAATTCTTTATGAAAGGGGGTGAAAAAATGAGGATTTTTACAACGGTATTAACACTTCTGATAGCGATAGCATTTGTCGGCAGCGCAATGGCAGTTGGGACAGGAAAGACTGTTGAATTTGCAGGCGGCAAAGAAGGCAAGGTTATATTTGACGGAAAAACACATGCGGAAAAGGGCGCTAAGTGCAATGACTGTCATCCAAAGACCTTCGCAATGAAGAAAGGGACAGCAAAGATAGCAGCTCCTCACAAGGCTGGTGAATTCTGCGGGACATGCCATGACGGCAAAAAAGCATTTGCTCAGGAAGGCAATTGCGTAAAGTGCCACAAGAAATAATTTAGAGCACAACCAATAAAAAAAGCCCCGATATTATCGGGGCTTTTTTTATTGGTTGCCTAAGCTCCTGGTCCTTTAAACTTTTGTAATCCAGGACTTATATTTTTTATTCCTGCCTTTTGCTATATCAAAAAATATGGTCTGCAACTTCTGTGTTATTTCACCGGGTCTGCCTTTTCCTATGGTTCTTCCGTCCACTTCGCGTATCGGAGTAATCTCCGCAGCCGTGCCTGTAAAGAATGCCTCATCTGCAATATAAAGCTCGTCTCTTGTAAACCGCTCTTCTGCAACCTCGATTCCATTTTTGTGTGCAAGCTCCATTATGCTGTCTCTTGTTATGCCTTCGAGTATCGAAGTCAACGGCGTGGTTTTAAGCTTTCCGTTTCTCACAATAAATATATTCTCGCCGCTCCCTTCCGACACATACCCTTCTGTATCAAGCAACAGGGCTTCATCACAGCCGCATGCTATAGCCTCTCTCTTTGCAAGCTGGGAGTTGATATAATATCCGCAAACCTTGCCCCTGCTCATCTGGGAGTTCACATGGTTTCTTATAAATGAGGATACCTTAACCCTTATGCCTTTTTTCAGGCCTTCCTCTCCGAGATATGCGCCCCAGGGCCATGCGCTGACAGCGACATTTATCGGGTTTTCTTTAGGGTATAAGCCCATAGCGCCGTATCCTATATACACGATAGGCCTTATATAGCATTCCTTTATCTTGTTTATCCGCACTGTCCTGACTATTGCGTCTTCTATTTCCTTTTTGGAATAAGGGATGTTCATCATAAATATATGGGCTGATTTAAACAGTCTCTCAACATGCTCCTTAAGCCTGAATATCGCAGGCCCGCTTTTTGTCTCATAGCACCTTATGCCCTCAAACACCCCAAGCCCGTAATGAAGCGTATGCGTCATCACATGCACCTGGGCCTTATCCCAATCCACAAACTTTCCGTCCATCCATATCTTATCCGTCTTCCTTATCATAGAAAATATTCTATAACAATCAGATAGTATAAATCCAGCTTTTAACGTCCCGGCATAATAATTTTGGCCTTAGGACGCTTTTATGCCCAAGCGCGCGCTTGCCTTATAAACCGTTGCAATGATATATTCTGTTCATTATGGAACCGATAAAACTCGAAGACGATAATTACTGCTTTGCCTGCGGCAAGAAAAATCCCTGCGGTTTAAAACTTTCATTTAATTATTCCAACGGCAAGCTTACTTCTGAATTCACGCCTTCAAAGATTTATCAGGGCTATAAGGATATAACCCATGGCGGAATAATAACAACCATCCTTGACGAGGCCATGATACAGGCTGCCATAGCAGAAGGCCTGAACCCCGTTACCGCAGAGATAAAAGTCAGGTTTAAAAAGCCGTTATTAGGCGATGGAAAAACTCTTGTTGAGGCGGAAATAACAAAAAGAGGTTCAAAGCTCATTGAAGCAACTTCCCGCCTTTTACTGAAAAGCGACGGCTCTGTTATTGCCGAGGCCTCTTCCAAGCTGATTCAGGCAAAATAATACTTCATAGTTTATCAAACCTCCTGTTTTCTGTTATATTTAAGAGTGAAAGGTTATTTGCTTATAATCGGCACCCTCATAGTAATAATCTCCGCCCTCATTACTCTGAATATCTTTTTCCAGCAATCCCTGCAGATGGAGGTGGCGGAACAATTCAACAAGCACCAGCTCCTGCTCTCCACATCCACGGCAAACAGCATAAAGTCGTATTTTTACTTTCTTAGAGAAGAAATTGTGGAGCTTGCCAGGGAATTATCGGAAAAAGATGTTGAAACCGAAACCGCCTTCGACAAGGTAATAACAAATGAATTGAAACATAAGAGATTAATAAAAACAAATGTGGGGATACTCGACGCACGTGGAGCTATCCTTTTTTACAGGGGAGATAAAGAGATAATAAGACAACTGGCCCTTCACGCAGTGAAAGAAGCCGGCAATATAAAACCTCTGGATGCAAAAATAGTGGAAAGGCAGCCGATGATTACGGTCATCGCCCCTGTATATAAAAACGGCAAACTTGCCCGGATAGTGCTTTTCTCATCTGAAATCCAGAATATTGCAAATCATTTGTTTATGGATCTTAAAGCAGGCACAAAGTGGTATGCGTGGATGATGGACAAGGACGGCAATCTGCTATATCATCCGACCCAGCCTGAAATGGTAGGAAGAAACCTGTATAAGGCCGACGCTACATGCTTTAAATGCCATATAAGCTTTGATCTTGAAAAAAGAATAGTCGAGGGGAAGGCAGCTAATTACGGCAGATACATTGCCGCTTCCGGAGAAGACAAGATTATTGCTTTTTCCACGGCCGATATCGGCGGAAGCATTTCATGGGTAATCGCAGTGTCGTCGCCGTATTCTGAGGTGACGTATGCCACAAGGCAGAGCATGAAGCTTTATTCCTGGCTGATTATTTCCATTTTCATCACAACTAGCGTTGTCTCGACCCTGTTAATTATATTTAACAAAAAAAGAATACAGGCGGAAGAAGTGGCAAAAAGGAAACAGGAACTGGAAAAATATGCGGTTGAGCTAGAAAACAAGGTAATCGAGAGGACCACAGAACTTGCAAGCGAAAAGGAAAAGCTAGATACCATTGTAAGCGCAATAGGCGGGGGGATTATACTCATAGATAAAAAAGGAAAGATTCAATGGGGCAACCAGATGATAAAAAACATGGCCGGGATGGAGCTTATCGGGAAACCCTGCGAGGAAGTATGCCCTGACTGCGCTATTTCCGAATCATACGCCAAGGATAATATTGATACGGCAATACTGTCCAACCTGTTCGGGCAAAGGGATAAATATTTTCAGATTACCACAGCGCCTGTGAAAGGCGAGGACGGTGAAATACACGGATATATCAGGCTTATACAGGATGTAACAGAGATGAAAAAAATGGAAGAGCAGATTATCCATTCGGAAAAACTCGCTTCCATCGGCAGGCTTGCAGCCGGCATTGCCCATGAGATCGGCAATCCTCTCACATCCATATTTTCTTTTGTCCAGATACTCAGGGAGATGGAGCAGGATGCTTTCAAAAAAGAGAGTCTTGAGACCATCTACTTTCATATAAACAGGATTTCCGAGATATTAAAGCAGCTTTCAGGTTTTTCCAGGATGCCCGCAGGGGAGCTGAGGAAATGTCATATAAATGAGATTATAGAGACATCCATCAACCTTATCCAATACGACAAAAAAGCCAAGAATATATCCATTGTAAAAGAGCTTTCGCCGGAGCTGCCTGAAGTGGCCTGCGACGGCAACATGCTCTCGCAGGTGTTTGTAAATCTTACATTGAATGCCATAGATGCAATGCCTGACGTGGGAACTCTCACAGTCAGAAGCCTTATAAAAGGAGAGGGCATAGTCATCCAGTTTGGGGATACGGGCATGGGCATTTCAAAAGAAGACCTGAAAAGAATATTCGACCCTTTTTATACAACCAAGGAAAAGGGCACAGGATTAGGGCTTGCCGTGAGTTATGATATAATCAAAAAGATGAACGGGACTTTGACCGTTGAAAGCGAAGCAGGCAAGGGGAGCGTATTTACGATAACGATACCAGCCGTAAGCTGACAGCTAACAGCCCACAGTAAAATTAAAATATAAAACTTATGAAACCAAAAATATTGATAGTTGACGACGAGCCGGACATATGCAAGGCCCTGGAATTCCTGCTTAAGAGAGAGAATTACGCCGTAAACTCTGCCCACAGCGGCGAAGAGGCAATAAAAAAACTTAAAGAAGAGAGCTTTGATGTTGTGCTTACTGATCTCAAAATGGGGAAGGTTGACGGCCTGGCAGTGCTCGAAAAGGCAAAAGACACGAGTCCGGACACGGCGGTAATAATCATGACGGCCTTTGCCTCGATAGAGTCTGCGGTAGAGGCGATGAAAAAAGGCGCAGTTGACTATATCGTCAAGCCCTTTCTTAATGAAGAGATAAGGCTCACCATACGAAAGATTCTGGAGCAAAAGAAGCTGATAATGGAGAACATTGCCCTGAAACATCAGGTAAGCCAGCGCATTGAGGCCTGCATGGACTTTGTTGCAAACTCCGAGGCGATGCTTAAGATAACCGAGACCCTTGAAAAGATAGTGCCGACAAAAAGCAATATCCTCATTCTCGGAGAAAGCGGGACAGGAAAGGGGCTTATAGCTGAACTTATTCACTGCAACAGCCCGCGCAGAGACAGGCCGTTTATTTCCATAAACTGCTCTGCTATCCCTGAAGGACTTTTGGAATCCGAATTGTTCGGTTATAAAAAAGGCGCATTCACAGGGGCTGTTTCGGATAAAATGGGACTTATACCCCTGGCCCATCAGGGCTCGCTCTTCCTTGATGAGATAGGCGACATGCCCCCAAATCTTCAGGCCAAACTATTAAAGGTTCTGGAGACGGGCGAGGTTTATCCCCTTGGAGACACAAAACCGAGGCTCGTTGATGTAAGGATAATCTCTGCAACCAATGCAGACATAGAAAAAAGGTTGAAGGAAGGAAGATTCAGGGAGGACCTTTACTGGAGATTAAACGTAATAGAGATAAAAATCCCGCCTCTCCGTGAAAGAAGAGACGACATAGAGGTTCTGGCAATACATTTCATGAATAAATTTTCTGGAGAGCACAAAAAGAATATAAAGGGCATTGACAGGGAGGCGCTCTCATTATTGCTTGAATACCCCTGGCCCGGCAATGTGAGGGAATTGAGCAATGTAATCGAAAGAGCAGTGGTTCTTACTGAGGGGAATTATATAACTCCTAAAGATCTCCCGGATAAGGTCAAAAATCCGGAGCTGGAAAAAGAGCCGTCAGGGGCGTCCTCCTCTCTTAAAACATATCTCGGCGATTATGAAAAAAATCTGCTTATGAAGATATACAATGCGCATAACAGAGATAAAGAAGAAACAGCAAAGGCGCTGGGCATAGACCTCGCAACCCTTTACAGAAAATTCAAAAAATACGGGATTGAGGCAGAGTGAAGAAGGCATTTTATTTCGGCCTTGTTCTTGGTTGCATCCTGGGCATTGCAGTGGCCCTGAGTATGGACATCCTGCTCGGAAAAAGCCTTGGCGGCGGATGGAGCGAGGCAGTGGCCAATGACATGAACCACCTGTTCGGCTCTCACCTGCCGCAGGATCATTTTATAGTGATTGGAGGCGTTATATTTATAATAGGGATTATCGGCTCCTTTGGGGCCCTCATAGGCGGAATCTTTCTTGTAATGATTGCCCACCTCTTTAAAATGCTCACAAAAGAAGAGTAACGCACTTTAGCAGAAACTGCTAACCAACAGCATGGCAAGGTATTGGAAATGATACAGGTAAATAATTTACAAAAATCATACGGGCGTCAGCCGCTCTTCGATAAGGTTAATTTTATCATTAACCCCGAAGAGCGCGTGGGACTTGTGGGCAGAAACGGCCACGGCAAGACCACGCTGTTCAGGCTGATATTAGGACAGGAGCATCAGGACTCAGGCACTATAAGCATTCCTGCAGGTTACAGGATCGGGCATCTCGCCCAGCATATCCGGTTTACCGAAGAGAGCGTATTGAAAGAGGCATGTCTGAGCCTTCCTCTTCGCGAAGACGGCAGGGATGAAAGTTATAAGGCTGAAGCCATCCTGATGGGTCTCGGGTTTTCAGTTGACGATCTCGTTCTTAATCCTGTGCAGTTGTCAGGCGGGTTCCAGGTGAGGCTGAACCTGGCAAAGGTGCTTGTCTCCAATCCCAATCTATTGCTCCTTGACGAACCAACAAACTATCTC
>SCSY01000240.1 GCA_004298625.1 Nitrospirota bacterium
CGGCTGATAAAAGTTGCTATGGACATGATGCCCGCGGCCCTGGCTATATGTTTTTTTTCATCTCCTGGCGTCATAGGTTATCCTTCACTTATCCCAAACTTGCCTTAATCTCTCTGATGCTGTTTGTTTCGCCGATAATTATCAGGACGTCGCCTGCATCGAGCCTCTCGTCTCCTGAAGGGTTGAATATATACTTTTCTCCCTTCCTGAGAGCGACAACGCTCAGGCCTCTTTTATCCGGAAGACCTGATCCTTTCAGTGTTTTACCCGCGTAAACAGAGCCTGCGTCTATTGCAACATCCTCAACCCTGTAAATCTCCTCCTGTCCCTTAAGCATCCTGTCAAGGAACGATACCGCCTCGGGCCGCACCATCGCAGACGCCATCCTGAGCCCGCCTATAAATTTCGGGAGCACAACTCCATCAGCGCCCGCCCTTCTCATCTTATCCTCTGATTCGTCCTCCTCTGCCTTTGAAACAATTTTCAGGGATGGATTTATTCCCTTTGCAGTTAAAATAAGCAGGAGATTTTCCGCGTCTGTATGCAGTGAGCAGAAGACGCCCTTTGCATTCGCAGCATTTGCGGACCTAAGGACCGAACTGCTCGTTGAGTCGCCCTTGACGGCAAGCATACCCCTTTCTGCCAATTCCGCATATCTCTCTTCGCTTGTGTCTATTGCAACAAAGGACCTTCCTGTCTTATGGAGTTCTTCAATAATATGTCTTCCTATAGTTCCTATCCCGCAGACAATATAATGTCCTTTTAATCCTGAAATACGTTTTTCCATCTTTCGCCTCCTAAGTATTTCGCTCAGTTCGCCCTCGACCAGGAAAGCCGTAAACGTTGAAATTCCAAAAAGCAAAACCCCCATTCCAAAAATGATCAGGAATATTGTAAATATCCTGCCATGCTGGGAAAGGGGATTCACCTCCATATAGCCTACAGAGGCAATCGTGATAATCGTCATATAAAATGAATCGAGAAGATTCCAGCTCTCTATCAGGACATATCCGGCAGTTCCCGATGCAACCACAATTGCAAGCAATATTAGGGCAAATATCAGCCTTCTCGCCATTGTGGAATTATAGCAAAAAAGCATCTGAAAAAAGATATATAAAAGGCTCAAGGCAGTAGGGCGACAGGATTAGTCTCTCGCTCATTCTCGCTGCGCTCCGAGGATTTTGCCTCACACCTCCCTTAATCCCCCTTAACAAAGGGGGCTCAGGGGGTTGTTTGACTATCGGCAAAATAAACCGCTCAAAACTAATCCCGTCGCCCAAAAATATCCTTTATCGAATATGAAGATTTGCAAAATATGAGGCTGTTTCTATAAAATCCTCTCATGGGAATTCTGGATGAGATAGTTGCAAAGAAAACGGAAAGTTTGAGCCTTGTAAAAAGCCGTGCGCCGTTAAGTGCCCTCAAGCAGGAGATTTCCGGCATCGAAAAACCGAGAGATTTTAAAAAAGCAATCAAGCGTAATCCTGCCGGAAAGATAAAACTTATCGCAGAGATAAAAAAGGCATCTCCTTCAAAAGGTCTAATCAGGCCGGATTTAGATCCCGTCAAAATAGCAAAGATATATGAAGATAAAAAGGCAAATGCAATCTCTGTGCTTACGGAAAAAGATTTCTTTCAGGGAGAACTGGAATTCATTCGCACTGTTAAAAAAGTAACAACCATGCCGCTTTTGAGAAAAGATTTTATATTTGATGAATACCAGATCTATGAATCAAGGGCAAATGAGGCCGATGCGATACTCCTGATTGCCGCAATACTCGATAAAAACCAGGCCAAAGAATACCTCCATCTGGCTGAAGAACTCGGTCTTTCAGTGCTTTTCGAAGTGCATGACCTGAAGGAACTTGAGATGGCGCTTTTTATAGATGCGGACATAATCGGGATAAATAACAGAAATCTCAAAACCTTGAAGATAGATATTAATACTACTTTTGAGATTAAAAAAGAGATTCCTTCAGGGAAGATTATCGTAAGCGAGAGTGGGATCAAGACCCGTGATGATATCTTGCGCCTTGAATCAGCAGGTGTTGACGCAGTGCTGATAGGGACGTCATTTATGGAGGCAAAGGATATAGGGAAGAAGATAGAGGAACTGTTCGGTTCTTAGCGATATAAAAATATTGACAAACGGTATAATTAAGGTATAATTATTATATATTATGGATTTTGAATTCGATGTCCAGAAAAGCGCTAGCAACAAGATAAAACATGGGATAGATTTTTATGAGGCACAGGCTCTGTGGGATGACCCTGATTTCATTGAGATTCCTTTAAAGACAGTCGATGAACCAAGATATTTGGTCGTAGGAAGGATTTTAGAAAAATATTGGTCCGGAATTATAACTTACAGGAGCAGCAAGATAAGAATTATTTCAGTACGCCGGTCGAGAAAAGAGGAGGTTGATGCATATGAAGGCTATCAAGGCTAAAGAGATTGACAAGAAATTTGACGAAGGCGAGGACATTTCCAAATATCTCG
>SCSY01000343.1 GCA_004298625.1 Nitrospirota bacterium
AGATAGCCCTTCATCCGGTGAAGTTTATGTGGCAGATGCAGGAGTTCACGCAATGAATCAAGAGCAATTGGCGATCTGGCGGGGAAAAAACATCGGAGTTATCTTTCAGTTTTTCCAATTACTACCGACGCTGACCATTGCGGAAAACGTGATGCTGCCGATGGATTTCTGCAATACATATCCGCCGCGTGATCGCCGCGAACGGGCGATTGCCCTCCTCGAAAAGATGGGGATCGCCGAGCAGGCGGACAAACTCCCGGCTGATTTGTCCGGCGGACAACAACAGCGAGCAGCCATTGTTAGGGCACTTGCCAACGATCCCCCTATTCTTGCTGCCGATGAACCTACAGGCAATCTTGATTCGAGAACGTCCAAAGAAGTGATCCAATTCTTTGCAACTCTCGCAAGAGAAGGCAAAACAATTGTCATGGTAACGCATGAACGTAACTTGAGCAAATATTTCACACGGTCAATTATCATGGCTGACGGCTCCATTATTGCCGGAACATCAGATGCGAGCGATAATGTTTAGCCCGCGATGGAGAAAAGTGATTGGTGACCTGCGGGCTACCGGGGGCCGAATAACTATGATGGTGTTAACCATTGCCGTGGGCATATTCGGCGTGGGGACAATTCTAAACGCCTACACTATTCTCACACGGGAAATCAGCAGAAATTATCTCGGCACAAATCCGGCCTCGGCACAATTGGAAATTGACAGAGTGGATGATTCATTGGTAGAGGCGGTTCGGCTCAGGCCGGGAATCGCAGATGCGGAGGCAAGCTCTGCGGTTGTAGCGAGGATTGAGAAAAAACATGGCGAATGGATGCCTGCTCTATTGTTTGTTATAAAGAATTTTAATAAAATGCGGATAAATACATTCCAGCCAGAATCGGGGGCATGGCCTCCGCTGGATGGTTCCATTTTGCTCGAAAGAGAAGCGTTGCCGTTGATAAATGCAAAAGTAGGAGACTCTTGCAGGATTCAAACTCCTAATGGTCAAAAACATGAAATTAGTATTTCCGGTCTTGTCCACGACCCGGGCCTGGCGCCTGCATGGCAGGAACAAACTGTATATGGGTATATCACACCCTCAACTCTAACATGGCTTGGTGAAGGCAGCACTATGCACATTCTTAAAGTAACGGTAAAAAATCAACCATTGAACGTCACTGCGATTGAGCAAACAATCGTCGATCTTGCAGTATGGCTGAAGCAGCAGGGGTATAAGGTTGGAGAAATCCGTATTCCGCCGCCCGGAAAACATCCGCACCAGACCCAAATGATGGCGATTCTAATTTTGCTGCTCATCTTCGGAATTCTGGCGATGATGCTCAGTGCAATTCTGACGGCTACCGTGATCGGAGGGATATTGGCGCAACAGATTCGTCAAATCGGTGTTATGAAAGCTATTGGGGCAAGAACGAGGCAGATCGCCGGACTTTATCTCGTGTTGGTTATACTTATGGGTATTGCTGCCGTAATTCTCGGCTTGCCGCCGGGCATTGCCGCAGGTCGCGGTTTCGCAAGGATTGTCGCTCAGCTTTTGAAC
>SCSY01000241.1 GCA_004298625.1 Nitrospirota bacterium
AAGACAAGGAAGCAACTGCCAGTCCCGAGCAAAAAACAGCTGCGGTAAAAGAGCTGCCTCCTGCAACATCAATTGTGCAGGTCAGAATAGAAAAAGGGCAGGATATTTTGAAGGTCGTAATAAAGGGCAATGGTTCGTTGAACCCTAATGTATTTCGGCTTGATAACAGGGCGGTTTTAGATATACCAAGCGTTAATATGGAGGCGTCAGTGCCTGTTGCAGTGCCGTTGCCGCTTACAAGCATCAGGGCAGGCAAGCATAAAGACAAAACAAGGCTTGTGCTTGACATGAAAGAAGGCACGAGCTTTGATGTTGCGGCGATAGAGGATTCTGTTATAGTTTCCTTCCGCCTGCCTGAAAAAGAAATATATGCGGCAAAGGCAGCGGAGGGAGAGACAAAGGTTGCCGAGGTTGAGACAAAGGCTGTGTCTGAAACTCCGGAAAAATCAGGCGCTGCTAATAAATACAAAGGCCAAAAAATCTCTCTCGATTTTCAGGACGCAGACATTAGCCCGATATTCAGGTTATTGGCTGATATAAGCGGGTATAACTTTATTATTGACCCGTCTGTAAAGGGCAAAATTACGATGAAGCTGATGAATGTGCCGTGGGACCAGGCGCTTGATATAATACTCCAGACCTTTAGTTTTGGGAAATCCGTTGAAGGCAACATAATATGGATTGCGCCTACCAGTCTGTTTGCCAAGATTGACACTGAAAGAACAGCGGAAAAACTCCGCTTGGAAAAACAGGAGGATCTTACGCAGGACATAGTGAGGATAAATTATGCTACGGCAAGCGATATAAGCAGCGCAATTACCAGCGGCAAGTTACTCAGTACAAGAGGCAGTATAACAATAGACGGAAGAATGAATACGCTGATCATACAGGATACCCAAACGAGCATTGACAAGATAAAAACGCTTGTAAAGGTAATGGATGTCTCAAAACCTCAGGTGATGATAGAGGCCAGGATAGTAACTGCCAGCACTTCCTACACCAGCCAACTTGGAATAAGGTGGGGTGGAACATTTGAGGGTGCACCGGGTAGAACATTTGCGACCCAGCCAGCGGGTGCCGTTCAGTTCGGGGGTGACCAAACAGGCGCTGGAGGCATTAAGGGCCTGGGTAATGAGATAATCAGTGCTGTATCTGTGAATACCCCTTTGTCTCCTACATCAGGCCCTGGTGGAGTTGTTAGTATGCTTATAGGAAGCGCCAACAGCTCACAGATAGCCCTATCCCTTCAGGCGCTTGAAACTATTAAGAAATCCAAGACATTGTCAAACCCGAGGATTTTAACAATGGATAATGAAGCCGCCACTATCACGCAGGGCGTGACATTTTATACAACCAGCACAAGCGCTGAGGGTACAAAAACAGAGGCGCAAAATGCAGCCTTAAGCCTATCGGTCACGCCAAGGATAACGCCTGATGGTTATGTATCTTTAAAATTGACTGTATCCGATGACAGCCTTGCAAGCGTGACACCGCCTGTCAAGAATACCAAGACCATAAACACACAGGCATTGGTAAAAGACGGAGAGACACTTGTCCTGGGCGGAATTTACATTGATAGTGAACTAAACGATGAAACAGGAATCCCCTTGTTAAGCAAGATTCCAATTCTTGGATGGCTCTTTAAGACAAAGCAGGACATAGGACCCGGCCCTACAGAGATGCTTATATTCATAACTCCAAGAGTTGTGAGCAAGACATAAATCGCCTTAATTCAGGAATGGGAATTAGATTCCTCACCTCTGGTGAATCGCATGGCAAGGCCCTGACAGGAATCCTGGAAGGGATTCCGTCAGGGCTTTCGGTTGCCGCAGCGGACATAGACAAAGAGCTAAAAAGAAG
>SCSY01000242.1 GCA_004298625.1 Nitrospirota bacterium
GTGCGGGAAAGTACCTCTCAAGAAGGGTTGAAATTTTAGCAATGAACATTTTCCCCCAAATTCAGCCTTTAGATTTTAAAAAACTGACCATAGAAAAAAAATCGCTGCTTATTTGTTGTGAGGGCTTTGAGGAAAGGTCTCTTTCATTTGCGAGCAAATGTGATCGCAATTCCATTTTTAAAAAATCTCTTATTATCAAGTATAAGCCAGAAAAAAAATCATGTTTTGATGAACTGCTTCCACTTGTAAGGAGTCTTTCAAATACCGAACCAGAAACATGTATTTTTCACCGATTTGAACCGCAGGAGTTTGAAAATGAATTATTTTTAAATAAAAAAACAATTATTGATAGCATTGATGAAATTGTTGTTGATATCTCCGTTATGTCAAAACTCATGATAATTGTTCTTATCCTTTGGTTGTCAGATTTTCAGGGCAAAATTAGAATAATTTACTCAGAGCCGATGGAATATGCGCCCTCACGTCAAGAGTTTGAGCTGTATCGAAATGATCCAACAAAACAGGGATGGATGCCTTCTCTTGGTGTGCATGATGTTGTAAGAACAACATGGACTTCAAGCATAATTATGCAGTCGGCTCCGTCAATGGTTATAGCATTCGCATCGTTCAATGAGCAGTTGTTGCGTGCGTTGATGTCCGCAGTTAATCCATCGCATTTTTTCTTGGTTAATGGTATCCCCCCCCATCTAAGCTGGAGAGAAGAAGCTACTCAATTTATAAATCGCGAGATTATAGTAGATTTTCCGATTGAAAACCCATTAAATGGAAATGGAAAACTGAAAAATAGAGTTAGCACTCTATATTACGAAGAAACATTTAAGTTTCTTTCCGAACTCTACTCAAAATATTGTTATTCATATAGATGTATTATTGCACCTACGGGGAGTAAATTGCAGTCATTGGCCTGTGGGCTATTCAAAATATGTTGTCCAGATGTCCATATTGAGTATCCTACACCAGAGAGCTTAAACTTCAAGGGTTATAGCAGCCCTGCGATAAGAGAAACGCATGAAATTGTTTTTGAAAACCTTTCAGATATCTTGAAGATGGCTTCATTGGAATATAGTCTAAATGGATAGTTTAAACTTACTTCACTCAACACATAATGTCTCCGCGTATTGATAGCACTAATAGAATATTGCCAAGGCGGATTCAATAGAGTCGCCTCTTAAGGTAAGGGCAAACTGGATTTATGTCATCTGATGAAAGTGCGAAAAATATTTGACACTATCAAATGAAAGACCGGGTTATTCTTATAACAGGCTCAAGTTCGGGGATAGGGCGGGAGACGGCTTACAGGTTTGCAGCCGAAGGCTATAGGCTTGCGCTCACATATTACAAAGGGAAAACGAGAGGCGAGAGCGCGGAGAGAAAATGCAGGAGGTTGGGAGCGGCTGATACGCTCCTTATCCATCTTAACGTGATGGACAATGCCAGCATCGCCTCGGCGGTAAATAAAATGAAAAGGAAATACGGGAAGATAGATTTCCTTATCAACAATGCTGGAGTAGGGTTTTTTGCTCCCTTTAAAAAGCAATCAATCACGAACATAGAGAATCAGATCAGGACAAACCTCGAAGGGCTTATCAAGATGACGCGGGCGTTTCTGCCCTATGTCAAAAAGGGAATTATAAATATCGCGAGCGCAGCAGGCCAAGAGGCTTATGAAGAAATGATCACATACTGCGCCACAAAATTCGGGGTCAGGGGGTTCACGCAAGGGCTTGCGATCGAATATCCCCGTCTTAAGATATGCTCTGTGAATCCCGATGAGACCGCTACAAGATTAAGCGGGTATGTCGGCAGGCCGCCCTCAGAGGTTGCCGATGTGATTTTCGGAGTTGTTTCAGAAAAAATTCGTTTTAACCCCGGCGGCGATGTTGATGTTTGGGAAGTGATTAAGTAGAGGGCTTTTCCTTAACTACTTCCTTCGCTGATTTGTCATCCCGCAATCGCAGGAAAACAGGCTGTCTCATGATTCCCTCATCTGTCCAACCGTGAAAGGCAACCTCGCAGACGAGCCTTGGCTTTATCCATGTGGCAGGCATGTTGGTCTCAGGTTCTACCTTAAAGGGACATTTCTTCTGAATCAGGGAAGACAGTTTATCGTGGAGCTCCTTCAGCCTCTTACCTGTAAATCCCCCTCCTGAATGGCCGATGTAAATCAACTCTTTTTTTTCATATACGCCTAAAACAAGACTGCCGAAATATCTTCTGCCTTTTCTCGGTTCTGTGAATCCTGCGATAACGCCTTCCTGCGTAAGCCGCGTCTTTATCTTCAGCCACTTCCTGCTCCTTCTGCCGATTTGGTATTTGCTTTGAGAGTGTTTTGCCATGATGCCTTCGAGCCCTTTTTTCTTAACAGTGTTGAAAAATAGGACGCCGTCTTTTAATACATGATCGCTGAATTTTATATTCGAGGCGGAAGGAAGTATTTTTTTCAGGAGTTCTTTTCTTTTTAGCAGAGGCAAATTTGTAATGTCATGCCCCTCAAAGTGCAGGAGGTCAAAGACGTAGTAAAGCAGGTGGCCTTTTCGTGATTTCTGATAGTTCTGAAGCATCTGGAAATCTGGAAGCCCCTTGTCATCCACAACAACAATCTCACCGTCAAGAACAGCTTCAAATCTAATTTTCCTCAGCGAGTTAACGATAGGAGAAAACTTTTGATTTAAAGATATTTGATTGCGGGAATAAAGAGAAACATCTCCGTCCTTAATTTCGGCAATTGCCCTGTACCCATCCCATTTCACTTCAAAGAGCCAATCAGGATGATTAAATGGTTTTTTTATGAGCGTGGCGAGCATGGGCTCTATATTCATTCAACATTCTCCAATGTCTTTTTGGATACTACGGAGCGATCCTTTTTTAGAATGTCTTCTTTACTCGCATATTTGTCTTTCTTTTTCAAAAGCAGCCATGACTTCTCATCCATTTTTGTTTTCACCAAAGCAAATTCTCCCTGAAGCTTTTCACCTGCAAGCACAAACTTCATATTGCCTTTTTTAAATTCCTCAAGCAGGAGTCTTTCGCTTTTCTTCTTGTCTTCTGTTGAGGAGTGGCTATAGAAGCCCCTGTCCCAGATGATGACGCTTCCTGCGCCGTAATTGCCCTCAGGGATAACGCCCTCGAAATCCTTGTAATCAAACGGATGGTCTTCAACCATAATGGCCAGTCTTTTTAATGAAGGATCAAGCGACGGCCCCTTCGGCACAGCCCAGCTCTTAAGAACCCCTTCCAGTTCCAGCCTGAGATCGTAATGAAGCCTACGCGCAGCGTGCTTATGAATAACAAAAATGAGATGGTCATAACTCCCCCTTCCCCCTCTTACCTTAAGAGGAGGTGCCGAAGGCGGGGGCGTTACAGTCCCCTTGCCCGGTTTTGGTTCGGGAGTCTTCCCGAATTTACGTTTGGATTTGTATTCTCTTAGTTTCATATCACAGATAAGGAAATTTTTGTTTTTTTACGAGCAATGCCCGAAAGAGGTCACCTTGTTTTTCGGCTCTGCTGACTGCTTCCGAATGAAGGACCTGCAATTTTTCCGGAGCGCCCTGTCCGGCTAATCTCTCCAGTTCTTTCCATTCAAGCGGGCAGGAAACTATAGGCTTTTCGCGCGCACGCAGGGAATAAACGCAGACCATTGTCTTTTTAGAATCATTTTGTGCCCAGTTGATAAAAACCTTTGCCTTCCGATATTCCTTTGCCATCTTTGCCGTAACGAGATCCGGATAATTTTTCTGCATGACTTCTGCCACAACTTTTGAGAATTTTTTGGTGTCCTCAAAGGTTGTTTCTTTTCGGTTCAAGGGAACATATACATGGAGTCCTTTTTTACCCGAGGTCTTTACATAGCTCATAAGCTTTAACTTGGAGAGCAAATCCCGAAGTATAAACGCAACTTTGGCACAATCCAGAATGTCTGCCCCATCGCCGGGGTCCAGGTCAAAGACCATCGAATCAGGAGTCTCAGGAGAACCGGTTCTCGCCAGAGGCACATGTAGTTCCAATGACGCAAGGTTCTCCACCCATATCAGCATTTCCAGATTATTGATCAGACAGACTTTCATCTTCTCGCCTTCATTATGACGAAGTTCAGCGGTTTTTACCCAATCCGGACGGTGAGAGGGACAGCGCTTCTCAAAGAAATATTCCTTTTCCACCCCATCAGGATAGCGCTTTAAGGTCAATGCCCTGTCTTTCAAATGGGGAAGGATGAACGGTGCGATCCTGCGGTAGTATTCCAGGATATGCGCCTTCGTAAAACCATAAGAGGGATAGAGGTCCTTTTCAAGGTTTGATAAGGAAAGCCTTTTCCCTGCGATCTCGACGAATGTTCGGCTCACCGGTTCTTTTTAACCTTGCGCATGCTCTCCTTGAGCGCTGAAACCAGGTCGGCAGGACCTTCTACCTCTTCCTCCTCGACTTGAGAGGCCTCAACAGGAGCCTTTTCTTTTGCCTTCTTTTTAAGGATATTCATGATCTTTTTTCTGCGCTCGTTCGCATATTTTTCAGGATTAAAGTCCGCCATCATATTCTTAATGTTTTTTTTAATACGGCTTTTCACTTCGGCTTCGCTCTCTTTTTCCTTAGGCGAGATGTCTTTATCGGGAAGTACCTCTTCGCTGTAATGAAGTGTGATCAGTGCCAGCGCTCCCTCCATGCTTTTGACCGCCACGAGATACTCGCGCTCTCCCAGCACGAATTTTGCGAGCCCGGCCTTGTTTGTCCTGGCCATCGCCTCGACAAGCAGTTGATAAGCCTTTTCGCCCCCCTTAGAAGGAACGAGGTAATAAGGGTGAGCATAATAGATCGGATCCACTTCCTTCATATCTATGAACTCGACTATCTCTATCGTACGGCTCCGTTCCGGGGACACGGACTCCAGTTCCTCGTCCGTTATCACTATGTATTTATCGGGTCCGATCTCGTATCCCCTGATAATCTCGTCGGCAGGGACTATCTTTTCTTCTTCGGGACAGAACATTCTTCTTTGAAGGGGAGAGTAGTCCTTGTTGTGGAGCATGCGAAAAGAGACGCGCCCTGGCTCAACCGCTTTAACCAACTGTACGGGTATCGCCACAAGGCTGAAACTGATTGTCCCGCTCCATATTGCCTGCTCAGCCATCTATGCAACCTTCTTCAGACTCACTTCAAGGGTCTGAAGCAGCTTATCCGGCGCTGTTGGTTTCAGGCGCCTGGGGCGCAGGATTGCGATCTTTTCTCCGCGCGCTTTTTTGTCTATCAGATTCCGCAGCTTTTTCTGGTGTTCGTCTTCGAATTTATGCGGCTGAAAAGGAGCGGTCAACTGGTTTATCAAATCGCTCCCGATCTTAAGTTCTTTTTCAGACAAAGGGATTTTCCGGAGTTTAAGAGATTTTACGGAAATCACTTCGTCGGTATGCCGCAGAGCAGTCAGGCGAAGGATATTCCCACTCGCCTGCAAGGCCCCGAGATATGTCCGCTTTCTCATCGTCCAGGTGCAAATACCCGCCGCATTCATCTCGATCAAAGCGCCCGCAAGCGCATTATATCCCTTTGCGTTGACGTCCGGCTCCAGGTAGTAGACGTGCTCAAGGAAAACGGGGTCTATCTGTTCAGTCTTGACGAAGTCGTGGACCTCGATTATCCGGCTGCTTTCAGGCTCGGCCTGTTCGAGTTCCGCAGGGTCAACGATAATATATTTCCCCTCCTCTACTTCAAATCCCCTAACCTGCGCCTCCAGCGGCACAGGTTTTTTTTCATACGCGCAGATCATCTGCTGGCGCAGTTTCACATGATCACGCCTGTGAAGGAGGTGAAACTGGACGCGCTCTTCCTTTATTGCTGTATGCAGCTTAACAGGCAAATTGACTTCCCCGAAATTGATATATCCTTTCCAGATCGCTTTTCCCGCCATTGAAATCCTCCGATGTCCATATTTCTGTCATTCTGGCTTGTCCAGAATCATTTAACCACTCCTCTCTTTCCCTTAACTTAAGGGGAGGTTGGTGGGGTTAGCCGATACGCCTATAAGAGAAGTATCTCACAAAATGTCCCTCTGTCAAGTTTTATATTTTTGATTTCCCTGACTGGTTTTTTATTCCCAGTTTTTCCATTTAAATTTTTTCTCAAATCATATATAATTATTCAAACGCATGACAGCGATTGTTATAATTCCTGCCCGTTATGATTCAGCCCGTTTTCCGGGAAAGCCCCTTTCACCCCTTAACGGCAAGCCTCTGATTCAGCATGTTTATGAAAACTCAAAAAAATCAAAGGTCGCAAAAGAAGCGCTGGTTGCAACCGACAGCGATGTTATATTTAAAACCGTGATCGCTTTCGGCGGCAAGGCTGTAATGACCTCAAAAGAGCATGCGTCAGGGACAGACCGCATAGCAGAAGCCGCTGCCTCGCTGGATTATGATATAATTGTCAATGTTCAGGGTGATGAGCCTCTTATCAGGCCTGAGATGATTGATGATGTTATCGGGCTGCTCGAGGATAAAAAAGCAGCAATGGGGACTTTGATAAAAAAGATAGAAAACCCGGAAGAGGTCTTCGACCCAAATGTTGTTAAGGCAGTCTTTGATAAAGAAGGATTTGCCATGTATTTTTCGAGGGCGCCGATACCGTTTGATAGAGATAACTGGAAAGATTTAACGGGGATTGGGGATTGGGGATTGGGGATCAGTAAAATCATTGGAACAAAACCCCAACCCCCAATACCTAACCCCTGCTTTAAGCATATCGGTATTTACAGTTACAGGCGGGATGTGCTTTTAAGTCTTGCAAAGATGGACTCCGTTCCCATGGAACGGATCGAGAAACTTGAACAGCTCAGGGCGCTTGCGAACGGGTTCAGGATAAAGATAAAAGAGACATTATTCGAAACCGTCGGAGTTGATACCCCTGCGGATTTAGAAAGGGTGAAGAAATGGCTAAATTTATCTTCGTAACAGGCGGAGTTGTATCTTCCCTCGGCAAGGGTATAGCTGCTTCTGCGATAGGCGCATTGCTTGAGGCAAGGGGTCTTACGGTCACGCTTCAAAAACTCGATCCTTATATAAATGTTGACCCCGGCACACTAAGCCCGTTTCAGCACGGTGAGGTCTTTGTTACAGATGACGGCGCGGAGACCGACCTTGACTTAGGGCATTACGAGAGGTTCACGCACATAAGGATGTCGCAGGCAAATAATTATACTACCGGGAAAATATACTACAATGTTATAACAAAAGAAAGGCGCGGAGATTATCTCGGAGATACTGTCCAGGTTGTGCCTCATATTACCGATGAGATAAAACGCGCGATAAAATCAGTAAGCAATAATTATGATGTTGTGATCGTTGAGATCGGCGGGACGATCGGCGACATCGAAAGCCTCCCCTTCCTTGAGGCGATAAGGCAGATGAGATACGACGTCGGCAGGGAAAATGTCCTTTATGTCCACCTTACCCTTCTTCCATACATAAAGACAGCCGGGGAATTGAAGACAAAACCCACACAGCACAGTGTCAGGGAACTGCGGGCAATCGGTATTCAGCCCGATCTCCTCTTGTGCAGGACGGATAAGCCGATAACTCCCGAAGCAAAAAAGAAGATAGCGATCCACTGCAACCTTGAGGGCGATGCGGTTATTACAGCTATGGACGTTGATACCATATACGAGGTGCCTCTGGCGCTCAGCGCCGAAGGACTCGACCAGCAGATCGTAAACAAGTTCAGGCTTTCAGCAAAAGAGCCCCAGCTTATACAGTGGAAGGATATAGCCAGAAAAATTAAAGACCCCAGGCATGAGGTGAACATAGCAATTGTAGGCAAATACGTCGGGCTTAAAGACTCATATAAAAGCCTGATGGAGGCGCTTATTCACGGCGGCATAGCTAATGACTCGAGGGTGA
>SCSY01000243.1 GCA_004298625.1 Nitrospirota bacterium
CACCTGCAGCATATCTACGAAAAATTAGGCGTGGGAAACAGGGTAGCCGCCGCAAGGGTTATTATGGATAAGTTTGAAGACGTGTAGATTTATTTTTTTATAACAACTTTTACGCTGACTTCCTGAACCTCTGTCCTTATATTCCTGCCGGCAAGATCAAGCCTCATGTCCTGCACAGTCGTCTCCTCCAGGTCCGTAATATCAACCGGCTCTGTCCTGACAAACTTTACCCTGCCGGCCTCCGACCTTGCGCCCTCGATCGTCATTTCCTTCGGATTAACCTCGACGGAACTTACAAAAAATCCTTTTCCGGGTCTCCCCACAACAACGGCCTGAACAGGCACGGTCTTAATAAGCGTCTCTTCAAGCGTAACCATGACAGAAGACGGGTTTATGCTCGTTACAGTCATCGTTGACGGGAGACTTACGTCTTCACTGCTTATATAGTATAAGCCCTTCCCCTTCTTGGCCTTGCTTAGGTCTACATATACTCTCACGTCAGGAGCCTTCATGTTCCTGAGAAGCCTCTCCTGTCCTTTTATGCTTACGCTTACGGTTTTTATTCCCTGTCTTATGCTTTCAATCCCACGAGGAATATTCTTGAGTTCGACAGGCACATCCATTGACACCTCGGATTGCCCTCTTGACGTTACAAAAACCCATAGGATTATTGCCATGACAACTGCGGCAATCTTCATCCCTGTATTTTCGAACAAAAGCTTTCTCATCGTCTCCGACCCTTTTGTGATGTAAACATATCAGTCAGTTTATCCCTTAAAGTCCCCATATCAATGTGAGCATCGAGTTTTCCGCCGATAGCCATTGAGATAATGCCTGTTTCCTCAGAAACCACAATAACGACGGCATCGGTCTCCTCTGTAAGTCCCAGGCCTGCCCTGTGCCTTGTCCCCATGGACTTATCAACCTCTGTCTTGAGTGTGATAGGCAAAAAACATCCTGCGGCGACTATCCGGTTGCCGCGTATCACAACTGCGCCGTCGTGTATGGGAGATGACGGATGAAAGATGCTGAGTAGTATTTCCCTGGTAACCTTTGCATCCAAGGGCGTTCCTATCTCGACAAAATCGCCGAGGCTTGTCTCGCGCTCGATGGCAATCAATGCCCCTATCTTCCTGTTTGCAAGGGCCACTGTTGCCTTCACTATCTCTTCGAGGGACTTAAGCTCCTCGGCGGAAGTAAAGGACTGAAGAAACGGGGTCTCGCCCATCTGGGCCAGAGCCCTTCTTATCTCGGGCTGGAAAAGCACGATGAGAGCTATAACTATCTGGGCCCAGAAGCTCTGTATTATCCAGTCCATTGTGTAAAGGCCGGTATAAGTGGAAATAAAGGATGCAAACAGCAGGACGCCGAGACCTATGAGCATCTGGACTGCCTTTGTGCCTTTTATAAAAAGCAGCAGGCGATAAAGAATAAGGGACACTAAAATAATGTCCAGAATATCCTGCCACCTGATATGTCTTAAAATTCCCATTTATAATCTTTAGTCCTCTTTTTCGAACTTCTTAATGCTAAACCCTCTTTTTAAGCCATGACTTAGGATTTATTACATGAAACTTTCCTTTGCCGTCCGAATAAACAACTCTCGCAATCCTTGAATTAAGTATTATCCTCTTGCACATCATGCAGGGCTCCGAGAGGCATTCTTTTGCGCAGTCATCCGAACCCGATACGTATATCGTTGAGCCGTCAAGTTCATGGACTGCCGCGCGTATTATTGCATTGGCCTCTGCATGAACGCTGTGGCAGAGTTCATATCTCTCACCATGGGGAATTTGAAGCTCCTTCCTTGTGCATTTCCCGACATCGAGACAGTCTTTCATGCCGGCAGGAGCGCCGTTATAGCCCGTGCTCACTATGATATGATCCTTTGTTATTACCGCGCCGTATTTTCGCCTGAGGCAGGTGGCCCTTGTCGAGACAGCCTTGGCAATCCCTATGAAATATTCATCCCATCCCGGTCTTTTTTGTTCTTTCGGCATATGCATTATATTATTAGATTTAAAGGAGAAAATGCAAAAAAATAACGCTTATCGCCCATTTGTTTGCTTTTTCAGGCATTTTTAAGTATCCTCATATTCATGGCAATAGACCTGGAAAAAGAGAAGAAAAAAAATCTAAAACTTGCGCTCGGGGTTGCAGCGCTGGGGATTTTTTTCTCTGCCGGGATATACGTAATTATATTCTCTCTGATGTTTTTAAGGCCCGGACTTTTATTCAGCTTCATGCCGTTTCCATCGTTATCAAAGGGCCTTGCAGGAATAAACAACAGGCTTTATGTCATATCCAAAGAGGTTGATTTAAGCGACCTTTCTTTCAGCAATAAAAAAGAGCCAAAAGAAAAATTCACGCTCGGCGCCCTTGACGGCAAAAACCCGGATCCCATCGAGATAAAATCCTTTGATTCATTTACCCATGACAACAATAGGATCTATTTTTTTGGCGAAGGGTTTTACAGGACTTTTGACGGGGCTCGATGGGCAGAGACAAAGACAGATGCGATCGGCAAGAGACCTGAGGGAGTGATAAGCCCGGACGGCCTGTTCGTGCTCAGCGGGATTAAAAACAGCCCGGCGCTCAACTTAATTAAAGACAGCGGGATATCATCCATTCCTCTCCCTGAAGAATATCTCTCGGATAAAGATAAAA
>SCSY01000244.1 GCA_004298625.1 Nitrospirota bacterium
CATATTTTTTCAGGGCGGTGTTGCATTCAATAAGTCAGTTGTCGCTGCCTTTGAAAAATATCTCAATACAAAAATAACCGTTCCCCCGCATCATGATGTTACTGGAGCAATCGGAATGGCGCTGATTGCGAGAGACTATATGAAAAATAGTTCAAAGTTAAAAGATTCACCGCTCGCACCCCAAAATTCAGAACTACACGCTACACGCTACGCGCTGCACGCTGCATCTTCTTTCAAGGGTTTTGAGCTGTCGAAACGTCAATACAGCGTGTCTTCTTTCGAATGCAAAGGATGTCCAAATGTATGCGAGATTAACAGGGTAAAGATCGAGGGCGAAGAAGGACATCTTTTTTACGGCGGAAGATGCGAAAAATATGATGTGAAAAAGAAAAAAACAGTATCGGAAATACCGGACCTCTTTGCCTTCAGGGATGAGATGCTCTGGAAGGAGCATGAGAAACGTTTAGCGCTCCATGCTATGCGCTCAGACGTTAAATTACACGCTACACGCCACACGCTACACGCTAAGATCGGCATCCCTTACATCTTTTACTTCCATGAATATCTTCCTTTCTGGACAACGCTGCTCTGGGAACTCGGATTTGATGTCGAGGTCTCGCCTAAAACAAACAGGCAGACAGTAAGTCTGGGGCTTGAATCCATACTTTCAGAAACGTGCTTTCCCGTCAAGGTTGCTTATGGTCATATAAAATACTTGCTGAACGCAGGTGTTGACGCCCTGTTCATACCGAGCTTTATAAATCTTAATACAGAGAATGAATCCCTGGAAAGGGGATTTGCCTGCCCTTATACTCAGACAATACCTTATGTATCTCAGATTGCCTTCAAGGACATTAATATACTAATGCCTGTTGTAAATCTGAAACTCGGCAAGAAATTCATGCTGGACGAACTTGCAAAGGCATTTAAATCATTCGGCGTAAAAAAAGAGAAAATCAAAAAGGCAATCGGCATAGCAGAGCAGGCTCAGGATGACTTTAACCGGGCTGTGCAGAAAAAAGGCGCTGAAATTCTATCCTCGATAAAAGACAAGACTCTTGTAATTGTCGGACGCGCCTATAATTCTTTTGATAAAGGGATGAACCTCGACATACCAAAAAAACTCGCAGACCTCAATGTCCTGACAATGCCTTTGGATTTCCTCCCGCTCAAGGACCACAATATAGATGCTGAATGGCCGAATATGTACTGGAGGGCGGGACAGAGAATCCTGAAGGCTGCGAGGGTTATTAATGAAAATCCAAAGCTCTATCCGGTTTATATCGGGAACTTTTCTTGCGGGCCCGATTCTTTCATATTGAAATATTTTAAGAAGGAACTGCACGCTAAGCCTTTCCTTCATATCGAGATAGATGAACACAGTGCCGATGCAGGGGCCATAACAAGGTGCGAGGCATTCCTCGACAGCATACAAAACAAAGCTATCAGCCCCCAGCCCTCAGCCCTCAGCCGAAAAAAATCCTCTCAGAGCAAAATACTGCACAAACGAACTATTTATATTCCACGGATGTCTGACCATGCTTATGCCCTTGCCGCTGCCTTTGAACGCTGCGGAGTGGACGCTGAGGTATTGCCCGAGTCCGATAAAGAGACAATAGAGACAGGCAAGATGCATGTATCGGGAAAGGAATGCTATCCCTGCGCAGTTACAACAGGCGATATGCTTAAGAGAGTCTTCTCCCCTGATTTCAAACAGGAAGAGTCCGCCTTCTTTATGCCGTCGGGTGCAGGGCCATGCAGGTTTGGGCAATACAATGTATTCCAC
>SCSY01000245.1 GCA_004298625.1 Nitrospirota bacterium
GTTTGAATCTCAGGCCAGGCATCAGAAGTTCTTCCTGGTAACCTGCTTCGCCGTTAAAAGCGATTGGGTTATCATCAGAAAGTTTTGAGAAAGAGAAGCGTTTGTTCACGAGACCGATTTCTGTCGGCCCGATACTCTTGAAAGACTTGTAGATCACCAAAGCTGCTGTTCCGATGACTGTCAGAGTAATCAGAGTAAGTACCGGATGGTGAATCAAAAGAAAATTAAGCATGTCCATATAACCTCCCTTTTATATCGTGAATAATAACAGAGCAGATGATTTTCTTTAAACACATTTGAATCACTTCCCTCCTAAAAACTAAGCTAATTCTATTTGCTTAATCAATTTATTGTCAAGGGAAAAATCAAGAATGTTTAAATCCATGGATATGATAGAATATTGCGCGGAGGTTTGATGGCTGTGAAATTGGATTTAGTGATAAAAAACGGAATTGTTTTTGACGGGACAAGCGGTGAGCCGTTTCAGGCTGATATCGGGATTGCAGGAGATAAGATAGCGGTTATAAAAAAGCGGTCAGCTATCAGCAATCAGCTATCAGCAATCAGAGCAGCAAAAACGATAGATGCGAAGAGGATGGCTGTTTCTCCGGGGTTTATTGACACGCATGCGCATTCGGATTTTACTTTGCTTGCCGACCCGCGAGCAGAAGGAAAAATACTGCAGGGCGTGACAACCGAGATAAACGGGAACTGCGGACTTTCCGCTGCGCCGCTGTACGGCGAGGCGTCTGAAAGAAGGGAAGATGACCTCAGGGAACTCGGCATTAAAGAGCGCTGGAGAACTCTTAGAGAATATTTCTCAATCCTTAAGAAAACCGGCATTGTCATGAATTTCGTCACGCTTGCGGGCCATGGGAATATCCGCGCGTCTGTTATCGGTTATAAAGACAAGCTCCCCTCGAAGAATGAACTAAAAAAAATGCAGGGCTTGCTGAGGGACACCATCGAAGAAGGCGCGATAGGCCTTTCGACAGGGCTTATCTATCCTCCGGGAATTTATTCCGATACAGATGAGTTGGTTGAGCTTTGTTCCGGAATCCGCACTCCGCATTCCGCATTCATCTACACCTCACACATGAGAAGCGAAGGGAATAAACTTATCGAGGCCATTAAAGAAATAATCAGTATCGGGAAGGAAGCAAAGATAAAAGTGCATGTATCGCACATCAAGACCGCCGGCAGGGAAAATTGGCATAAGATCAGCGAGGCGATATCCTTGATTGAGAGCGCAAGAAAAAAAGGCGTCAGGATAACGTGTGACAGGTATCCGTATACAGCCGCGTCAACAGATCTCGATACGATGCTGCCTCAATGGACGTATGAAGGAGGGGCAGAGGAAGAGCTGAAGAGATTAAAGAACCAAGAAGTCCGGGAAAGGATAAAGAGCGAGATGCCGCAGAAGTTCAGGGACAACAATTTATGGAAGGAAGTAAGGGTGTCGGAGGTAAATCGGGAAGAGAGCAAATGGATGGAAGGCAAGACCATGTCTTATATCTCGAAGAAATTAGGCAAGGAGCCTATGGATGCGCTTTTCAAGGTCCTGATAGAAGAAAAGTTGAGGGTCGGCGCAATATTTTTTTCAATGAATGAGGATAATTTGAAAAGATTTTTGTCTCTGCCTTATGCGATGGTCGGCTCTGATGCGTCTGTAAGAAGTTTTTCGGGACCGACGCGCACAGGGAAACCTCATCCGAGGGCCTTTGGGAGTTTTCCGAGATTCCTGGGAAGGTATGTCAGGGATGAAAAGCTGATGAGCATGAGCGAGGCTGTTCATAAAATAACAATGCTTCCTTCAAAGACCTTTGGGATAAAGGGAAGGGGAGTCATAAAAAATGGCGCCTTTGCAGACATTGTTATCTTTGATCCAAAGAAAATTATTGATAAGGCAACATTTGACAGGCCGTTTTTAAAGCCTGCCGGGATTTATTATGTAATTGTTAACGGAGCGCCTGCTGTATGGGAAGGTAAATTTACCGGTCAGATGGCAGGAAAGATTCTCCAACTCTTTATTTGACATTAGATGCCCTTTTTATCTACACTTCCACATGAAAAAAGTTGTCATTTTTTTCATTATCCTTTTATTTCCGCTAAGTGTTCATGCGCATCCTGGAAAAACGGATTATCGAGGGGGGCATAAGTGCCGGAAAAGTTGCGCTGAATGGGAATTACAATACGGAGAGTATCACCTGCATGACAAGGACTGGAAACCTATAAGGCTTGACGCAAAAGGCATTCCGATAAAACCGATTGAGCCGGAACTTCAGGAACCTCAACAAGATTTGCCGGCAGCGCCTCCTGAACGAACTGAGGTGAAAGTCTTTACAGAAGAAAAAGTTCATGAAGTTCCAAGAACCGACAAAAAGGTTATTAATGAATATACCCGCATCGTAACGGTTTATGAAGAAGGCATCCTCCCGTTAAATCTTATCTTCCTGCTCATATTAGCCCTGGCGATGCTGATTATACTGCTATTCATAAAGAGAAAAAGAAAGAGGGACGAAACGACTCGCAACCGGGATTGAAGCTTGCAATCGGCCTCTTTTTTAAAGTAAAATTGAGGCAAGGAAAATCTTATGCAGGATCTAATTAAAAATATTATCCAGAAAAATAGTTCAAAGATTTTGATGGTTGTGCTTGACGGTCTCGGAGGGCTTCCTGTTCACGGTAAAACCGAACTTGAGGTTGCCGATATACCGAATCTCAACCTGCTTGCTCAGAATTCAGCATGCGGGCTGCATATGCCTGTGGCTCCTGGCATAACCCCGGGAAGCGGCCCAGGACATTTGGCGCTCTTCGGTTACGACCCTGTAGAATGGCAGATAGGGCGCGGGGTGCTTGAGGCTTTGGGGCTGGGAATAGATTTAAAAAAAACGGATGTCGCTCTCAGATGCAACTACTCAACAATCGAAAATGGAATCATTAAAGACAGGCGCGCCGGAAGAATACCTACCGAGAAGAGCAGAAAGATTACCGAGAGACTGCAGGAGAAGATTAAAAATATAGGGGATGTTAAGGTGATATTTGCCCCCGGCATGGAACACAGATTTGCCGTGGTTCTTAGATTCCCTGAGCCATTGGAAAAAGGTTCGGCAGATATTAAAGATACGGATCCGCAGAAAGAAGGGCCCCCCCCTGGCGATGTTATCTCTCAGACTCCGCAGGCGGAAAGGGTTGCAAAGGTTGTTGAAAAATTTATGAAGGCCGTGCTGGATATTATAAAAAAACAGGATAAGGCAAATTTTATTCTGCTCAGAGGATTTTCTCAGGTTCCCGACATTCCGCATTTTGAGGATTTATACGGCCTTAAACCCCTGGCGATTGCAACTTATCCTATGTACAGAGGGCTTGCGAAGCTCATCGGCATGGATGCGCCGTCAATATCAGGCGATATAAAGGAAGAGATAGATTTTCTTAAACAGAATTATAAAAAGTATGATTTCTTTTTTTTGCATGTAAAAAAGATAGATTCTTACGGCGAGGACGGCAACTTTAAAGGAAAGGCGGCGCAGCTCGAAAAATTTGACCGCGCCCTATCTCGAATCCTTGCGCTTGATCCTGATGTTTTGATTATTACCGGAGACCATTCAACTCCGTCTTTGCTTAAAGGCCATAGCTGGCATCCGGTGCCTGCGCTTCTTAAATCTCCTTATATTTTTGGCGGACTTTGCAAGTCTTTTTCAGAGAGGGAATGCACCAGGGGAGAACTCGGGATATTTCCAACAGTTAATCTCATGCCCTTGGCGCTTGCAAATGCATTAAGACTTAAAAAGTTCGGTGCGTAAACGGCAGGGATTAGGGGCCAGGTGTTAGCTGTTAGTAAGAAAAACCAACCCCTAACCCCTAACCCCCAATCCCTGATAGACACTCACTGCCATCTGGAAATGTCTGCGTTTGATGAGGACAGGGAAGATGCCATACAGAGAGCAAGAGAGGCGGGGCTTGAGGCTATGATTACAGTCGGCTCTGATCTAAAAGGCAATACCGGCAGTCTTGAACTTTCCCGGAAATACGATTTTATCTACTCTTCAGTCGGAATTCATCCTCATGACGCAAAAGATTTTACGGAGGAGATTTACGAACAACTAAAAAAATGGGGATCGGAATTCGGGACTAAATCCCTCAATCCCCTCCTCGGCGGGCAAGCGCAATCCGCAATCCGCAATCCAAAGGTCGTCGCCATTGGCGAAACCGGCCTTGATTATCACTATGACAATTCGCCGAGGGAGGTTCAGAAAGAGGTCTTCAGAAAACATCTGGAGCTTGCCGGAGAGCTTGACCTTCCGGTAATTATACACAGCAGAGAAGCGCAAGAAGATACACTCGATATACTCAAAGAATCAGGGATAAGCAATGGAGTCCTGCATTGTTTTTC
>SCSY01000246.1 GCA_004298625.1 Nitrospirota bacterium
GAGGGAAGGTTGTAGAACTTGAAACAGGAAAGCCTATTGAAGGGGCTGTAGTGGCAGCAGACTGGGTTATTGAGCCATTTGTGCATTCAGAGAGAATATGCGATGCAAAAGAGACAGTTACAGACAAGAATGGAGAATTTGAGCTTCCTAAAGGCACTTGCGTAAGTCACCCTTTTGCAGACATGTATAAACCGTATGTCGTGATTTTTAAACCTGGTTATCTTGGTTATCCACCACTTGGATACAATCAAGATCAGAGGAAAACTTATATGCCTGATTTTATGGGAGATGAGTTCAAGGATGAAAAAAGGTATTACGTTATAAAGCTTGGAAGGCCAAAGACAAGAGAGGAAAGAATCCATACGCTTGATGGCGCAGATTTCCCAATTCACGACGAGGTTGTAGAAAAATTACCTAATCTTATTCGGTTTATAAATGACGAAAGAAAGAATTTAGGTTTTAAAGGTGAAGTATACAAAAAAGAGGGGAAAAATGAAAAATAAATTCCTTTTTTTGATTTTAATTTTTTCAGTAATATTTCTCTATCATAGTAAATCAAGTGCTTATTCTATTGATGTTCATAGGAAGATTACGGAAAAGGTTATTAAACTGAATGAGGAAAAGATAAGCAAATATATTTCGTCAGCTACCGGACTATCGGATGGCATTAGAGCAACGATCAATAACAAAACCATAAAAATATGGATCGAAGACGGCAGCTATTATGAAGACTTTAACTGGAATTTGCTGAATAACCCTTTGTTTTCTCATTTTTATAATCCCTTGACCAACAAGTCAGGCGTCGGAGATATATGGTTTTCTGCCTACGATTGGTCTAATTCTTTAGTTAACCCGTGGTCATGGAGGATAGCAAGAAATAAATTTTATGAGGGACTAACTCTAAAAACAAAAACGGAAAGAGAAAAAGCCCTTGCTGATGCCTTCAGGGCAATAGGTCATGTAATACATCTTGTAGAAGACGTAGCTGTGCCGGCTCATACAAGAGGAGATTTGCATATTAGCGAGCCATATGAAAAATATACAAATAAAAATATAGGTTCATTGTCTTATACGTCAGTTCCATTTCAATACTGGAAAATTTCTATTAGCCCAACATCTCCAAAGCAATTCTGGGATTTGGATTCTTATAATGGCAGCATTCCTTATGGCAGTGGTTATATCGGGCTTGCTGAGTATACAAATGCCAATTTTGCAAGCAGCGATACGATATTTTCAGAAACATTATTTAGTTTTGATCCACACTATTTCCCATTTCCGAGAAAATCAAGTTCGATTCTATATGAAGAAATCAATCCGTTAACTAATAAAAAAACAAAATATTTTAGAATAATAAAAGATTCTGAAAATATTGAACACTTTGCAGTTGCAGGTAGATTTTATGATATTTTTGAGGGCTGGCCTAACTTGCGGAGATCGTTTATCAGTCTTGATGATAAATGTCATGATGAATATCAGCAGAAACTTATCCCCCGCGCAGTCGGCTACTCGGCAGGGCTGCTGAACTATTTCTTCAGAGGCAGTATTGACATGGTAAGAGACACGGAAAATGATGCCTGCAAATATGTTGTTTATAATTTTTCAAACGAAAATATGGAAGGCACATTTGGACTTTACTATGACGATGCAAGCGGCAACCGTAACAATGTTGCAAGCGGAGATTTAACTGCAAATGCCGGTAAACCAAGCAACCCCATAACCCTTAATCTTACAGACGAAGAAAAGAAGAAATCCAAATACATCCTTGTCTTTCAAGGCAAAATGGGAAATGAAACAAATGCTGTTGTGGCAGACACAAACGTAACCCCATTTATATCCTCCTGCGGAAAAGAACTCACAATTACAGGGTCTGACACAGTTTCACAGGACAGCTCAGAACAGTTTGAAGTGACAGGATGCACAGGATGCGAAGACGACGTCAAATGGGAAATAACAGGCGAAGGAGCAACCATAGATAAAACTGGAGTTCTATTGGTTGATAAAACTGCTTGCGGAGGAACACTAACCTTAACGGCAAAATGTCCTGTATGCGAAACAGAGCTAACAAAAACCATAACCATACCTGATGCAATAACGATAAGCGCCCCTGACAGTAGTAATTGCTACACAGCAAGCGGAGGAGCAGAACCATATCAATGGGACATTACAAAAGGAACAATTGATGAAAAAGGATGTGCAGATATTAAAGGCCAGTGCGGGACTGTAACAATAAATGTAACAGACGCAAATAAATGCACAGGCAAAAAAAACCTGGATATACCTACCGAGGAACTCATAATCACCGGCTCAGACACAACAACCAGAAACAGCACGAGGCAATACACAGCAACCGGCTGCGGTGAAGTCCAATGGAGCGTGTCAGGAAAAGGAGCGTCCATAAACAAAACCACAGGACTGCTTACAACCGACAGCACAGCCTGCGGAGCAGTATCAGTTACAGCAACATGCACTGCCTGCAACACAACAGCAACAAAAAGCGTAAGGGTTACGGATGCGGGACAGTGGGTGTATGTACCCTTTAGTCAAAAATTTGGCTGCAGTACCAATAGCCAATGTTATTGTGGTCGCGACGTGTGGTCAAGTAAAACAGAGGGGCAATATCGGTATCGCCAGATATGGAGTTCTACTTGGGGCCAGCTAGTGTGGTACGAAAATTGTCAAATGACTTCGGCTTGTCTTTCTCCGAAAACGCCAGACCCCGGTATGCCCATCTGTGGGGAGTTAGCACAGGGTCGTTTTCTTGTTAACTATGGTATTTCGCAAGAAGATGTGTATAGTTGGGAGTGCCCAAGATGAAACAGATTTTACAGATAATCAGTTTTCTTGATGCCTATCCTAAAGAAGCGATGAGAAATGACTCTAAAATTTTAAAAATATGTTATCTTAAACTTGAAATTTTAATATAGGGGGTAGTTTATGGCGAAAAAACCCGGGATTTTAATTGTTGACGATGAGGCGGTTGTTATAAAAAGCGCGGAGAGGGTGCTTAAGAGCGAAGGGTATCGTGTTGAAGGCGCTCTCGGCGGAAGAGAAGCGATCATGAAGATAGAGCAGGGCGGATACGACCTTGTTTTCACAGACCTGAAGATGCCCGAGGTCGACGGGATAACCCTTATCAGATGGATAAAAAAATCAAAACCTTCGATAGGCATCGTCATCATTACCGGATATCCGTCGCAGGATACCATAAAGGAAGCGCTTGAATTAGGAATCATTGACTATGTGCCGAAACCATTCACTCCTTCTGTGCTTTTAGATGTTACGGAAAGGGCTGCTGAGTGGATAAAGGGCAAAAAACCTGAAAAACCTGAGGAAAAGAAGGTTAAAGAGGAATTCCCTCCTGCAATGGAAGCAGAGCTGGAGAGGGTCATCGCCGACTTAAGGCGAAAGCAGGGAGCTTTAATACCTGTTCTTCAGCGCGCTCAGGAAATTGTCGGGTATCTTCCCCCTGTAGTCCAGAAAAAAATTTCAAAGGGATTAAATATACCGGTAGCAGAAGTGCACAGCGTTGTATCCTTCTATTCTTTTTTTACAATGAAGCCGAGGGGCGACCACAATATAAGGGTATGCCTCGGCACTGCATGTTATGTAAGAGGGATCGAAGGCGTCCTGAGCAAGATTAAAGACGCATTGAAGATAGACATCGGAGAAACAACAGAGAACAAGAAATTTTCTCTGGAAGGCGTCCGGTGTCTCGGGGCCTGCGGGCTTGCGCCTGTAATGGTCCTGGATCAGGAGACACACGGAGCCATGACCCCAAAGAAGGCGTTGGAGATTATAGGCCAGTATGAACCTGCAATGCTGGAGGCGGCGTCTGCATCAGGCATGGAAGAAATGGCCGAGAGGGAGGGGTAAAATGAATAAATTAAAAATAGAGGACCTTCAGAATATCAGGGAAAAGAATAAGGCTGAGTTTGCGTTAAGGGAAGGCGGATACAAAGCAAAGGTTACAGTCCATATGGGCACCTGCGGAATTGCTGCAGGCGCAAGGAGTGTAATGGATGCATTGACCGGCGAAATAACAAAAAATAATATTAAGGATGTAATTATAGCATCATCGGGCTGCGCAGGGCTCTGCGGGAAGGAGCCGATTGCAACCGTGGAGTTGTTAGGGCAGTCTCCGGTGAAATACTGCGACCTCGATAAAGATAAAATGCAGAAGATAGTGGCCGAACATATCATCGGAGGAAAAGTCGTAGAAGACTATGCCCTGCCCAAGAAAGACGACATGCCGTTTTTCAAAAACCAGGAATTACGCGTACTGAGAAATGTCGGCTTTATGGATCCTGAAAGTCTTGAAGAATATATCGCCAGAGACGGCTATCAGGCGGCGGCAAAGGCGCTTACGCAGATGACCCAGGAAGAAGTTATCAAGGTTATAAAGGATTCGGGCCTTAGAGGAAGAGGCGGCGCCGGCTTTCCTACAGGCTTAAAATGGGAATTTGCCTCAAAGGTCAAGTCTGATATCAAGTATATGCTCTGTAACGGCGATGAAGGGGACCCGGGCGCATTCATGGACAGGTCTGTCATGGAGGCAGACCCATATTCGGTAATAGAAGGAATGATTATAGGCGCCAAGGCAATAGGCGCGCACTATGGTTATATATATGTCAGGGCTGAGTATCCACTGGCTGTGAAGCGGCTTCAAATGGCGATAGACCATGCTACGGAGGCGGGTCTGCTGGGGAAGAATATTCTTGATACAGGGTTTGATTTTGAACTCGCTATATATCTCGGAGCAGGGGCTTTTGTATGCGGTGAAGAGACAGCCTTGATGCGTTCCCTCGAAGGAAAACGCGGGATGCCGAGGCCGAGGCCTCCTTTTCCCGCTCATAAGGGTTTATGGGATAAGCCGTCGGTATTGAATAATGTCGAGACCCTGGCCCAGATAGCCCCGATAATCATTAACGGCTCCGACTGGTACAGAAGCTTCGGCACGGAGAAGAGCGCGGGCACGAAGGTGTTTGCGCTTACAGGCGCTGTAAATAATGTAGGGCTTGTTGAGGTGCCGATGGGGATTCCCTTGAGGACGATCATATACGACATCGGAGGCGGAATAAGGAAGGGAAGAAAATTCAAGGCCGTGCAGATGGGCGGGCCGTCGGGAGGGTGTATTCCAGAGGGCCTTCTTGAAACTCCCGTAACGTATGAGGATATAGTTGCAACAGGCGCAATTGTAGGCTCGGGCGGCATGGTTGTCATGGATGAAAATACATGCATGGTCGGGACTGCGAAATTCTTCCTTGAATTTACGGCAGATGAATCCTGCGGCAAATGCACGCCGTGCAGGGTTGGAACAAAGATACTGCTCGATATGCTTACCGACATTACAGAGGGAAGGGGAAAGGAAGAAGATATAGATACGCTTCTGGACCTCGGCAGGGATATAATCGCCACATCGCTTTGCGGCCTCGGGCAGACAGCTCCCAATCCGGTGCTTACAACAATAAAATACTTCAGGGACGAATATGAATCTCATATAAAACACAACTGGTGCAAGGCAGGTGTATGCCGGAATCTGACCACATTCATGATAGATGAAAAACTGTGCAAGGGATGCGGGGCATGTTTGAGGGCCTGCCCGTCAAAGGCGATCACAGGTGAAAAGAAAAAGCTGCATAAGATTATTCAGGAACTCTGCGTGCATTGCAGAACGTGTTATGAGGCGTGTAAATTCAAGTCTATAAAAATTCTGCCTGCCAAATTTGAAGGCGACCCTTCGGAATTAGTCGGAGCAACAACGGAAACTGAAACAAAAAAGGGGGAAGCATAAAATGGTAGACCTGACAATTGATAATAAAAAAATCTCTGTGGAAGAAGGCACTACAATCCTTAAGGCCGCCCAGATGAACGGCATTAAGATACCTAATATGTGTTATGACAAACGGCTCAGGCCTTACGGAGGATGCAGGCTCTGTGTTGTTGAAGTCGAAGGCCAGCCGAGGCTTTTTGCCTCATGTTCGACACCGGCGGCTTCAAACATGATAGTTAAGACAGACACCCCGAAGTTAAGGAAAGCGCGTCAGACAGTCCTTGAACTTTTACTTATCCATCATCCATTGGACTGCCCGATATGCGATAAGGCAGGCGAATGCGACCTTCAGGACATTGCTTATGAATACGGCAAACCCGAAGGACGTTTTATAAGGCACAGGAAAGATATGCCTCCTGATGTAAGGGGTCCCCTGGTGGAACTGACAGCCAACAGGTGCATTCTCTGCGGAAAATGCGTGCGTATATGCTCCGAGCATCAGGGTCGCGGGGCGCTTGGATTTATCGGAAGAGGGTTTCCAACAGTTGTTCAAGCGGCATTCGGTGAAATCCTTGAGTGCGATTACTGCGGGCAGTGCATAGACATATGCCCTACAGGAGCGTTGTTAAGCAAGCCGTTCAAGTTTCAGGCGCGCGCATGGTTTCTTGAGGAAAAAGATACGATATGTCCTTTCTGCGGCTGCGGCTGCACCCTGACCCTCGGCATAAGGGAAGGAAAGATACTGAGGTCCAGGGCCAAAGAAGATAACGGCAGGAGCGAGGGCAACCTGTGCGGAAGAGGCAGGTTCGGGTTTGATTACATATACAGCGAGAACCGCCTGAAAACACCCATGATAAGAAAAGAGGGGAACCTGGTCCCTGCGACATGGGACGAGGCATTGACATACATAAGCGAAGGCCTGAAATACGTTATAAGCTCCTATGGCAGGGAATCCGTAGGCGCAATCGGTTCTCACAGATGCACGAATGAAGATAACTTCATGCTGAAAAAATTCATGCTGAACGTTGTCGGTTCAAATAACATTGACTCTTCCGCTGCCTTCGGGTATTCAAAGGTTCAGAAGGCGCTCGATAAGGCATTGGGAATGAAAGCTCACCCGATAAATATGAAGGCGCCGTTGGGCAAAGAAGTTATTTTAATAATAGAATCGGATATAAGCATTACGCATCCTGTTTTCGGTCTTAACATCCTTCAGGCAAAAAGAGACGGCTCAAAGTTGATTGTGGCGGATTCAAGGCAGACAAAGCTTACGCGGCACAGTTCAAGCCGCCTGAAGATGAAACAGGGAACTTCGGTTGCATTTCTTAACGGCTTGATGAAGATCATTATAGACAAGGGTCTTTTTAACCGAGAGATTGTTTCAAAAATGTCAGGATTTTCAGAGTTCGAAAAGGGACTGAAATATTATACTCCTGATAAGGCGTCGAAGATTACAGGCATATCCGAAGAAGACCTTGCAGTTACTGCAGAGGCTCTCGCAAAGGCAAAGAGCAGGATGCTCTCTTTCACTGTCGGTCTTGCCGAGAATACAAAAGGCGCCGACACAGTCCTTGCCGCCTCGAATATGATAATCCTTCTGGGAGAGGATTCAAGCTCGCTCCAGATACCCTCGGAATATGCAAACACATACGGGCTTTCCAGTATGGGACTGCATCATGAAACAGGGAAAAATATATTCAACATGCTTTATGAACCAGGCTCTTTTCATGCGCTCTACATAATGGGCGAGGACCCGGTTTCAGCCTTTCCATACAATTCAAAGATAATGGGGAATCTTAAATCCCTTGAACTGCTCGTTGTTCAGGATATTGCCTTAACAGAAACAGCGAAGTTGGCGCATGTGGTCTTGCCTGCCTCAAGCTGGGCTGAGAAAGACGGCACATTCATCAATGCCGAGGGCGTAACTCAGAACTTAAAGAAGATAGTTGATGCGCCGGGTCAGTCCCTGCCTGACTGGCAGATACTGAGAAATCTGTCCCTGTCTATGGGAAGAGAGATTGCCGTCAGGAACCTTGAAGATATTTCGGAAGAAATCAGGAACACAATACGGGAAGAGCTTGCATCGGATAAAAGGGTCTTTAGCCCTGTGTCTTATGCAGCGACAGAAGAGCCCGACACGGAATATCCATTGGCGCTTGTTACGAGAGATGTCTTGCAGCATTCAGGAACCATGTCCACAAGGTCCAAGGCGCTCGATCTTGTTGTCTCGGAGGCGTTTCTTGAGATAAACGATGAAGACGCCCAAAAATTTGCAATCCCCGACAGTAGCCATGTCAAGGTTACCTCAAGGAGAGGGACTGTTTATCTGAAGGCAAAGGTTTCGGATGCCGTTCCGGCAGGGACGGTTTTTACGTCAATTCATTTTCCTCACGGCCGCGTCAATGCGCTTACTAATCCTCCGGAGAATGGAACGGCAGCCGCGGGAGCGGTTAAGGTGGAATTGGTGAAGGGTTAACTTAAAGGATGGACTTTCATTTGATAGAAGATATGATTTTGATATGATGTATAAAGGAACTGCGCATATTTGCATGGAAGGCGCGGAAATATAGTTGGGGATGTGGTGAAATATGGCGACTGTTCCTCAAAAAATAAGCATAGAGGGCAAAGGGTTAAGAAATAAGCTTACGGTTATTGCTTCCCTGCTGTTTTTACTTCCTTCTTTTGTCATCATATATATACTTCACAAGGAAAATGTATCAATAACCTCTGACTATTCTTATCTTGTCATGATCGGGCTTACCCTTTGTCTGGCCCTTGCCGGCCTGATTATTCTGAGAAAGATTTTCAGTGAATTTATCGTGGTCTCCGATTATATGAAAAAGGCCGAGGCCGGCCAGATGTATATGATGGAAGTTCAGAAAAGCACCGCCGAACTTCATGATATATCGGTTTCTTTTAATAATTTAATGAGAAAACTCGAAGAGACTACGAAGCGCCTTGAGGATCAGGCATCTGAACTAAAAGAAGAGACTATCAAGCGCAAACGCGCAGAAGAGGGACTTTTGTTGATGGTAAAGGCCGTTGAAAATACCAAGACAGGGATCACGTTTGCCGACCGGGACAACGTAATACGTTATACGAATCCGGCTGAGGCTAAGATGCATGGTTAT
>SCSY01000247.1 GCA_004298625.1 Nitrospirota bacterium
AAATATGTTTATAAGTCCTTGTCAAATCATATCAAGAGCGGTATTATTTGAGACACGCTTATAAATAGTGCAAGCCCCCTGTTCGATCCCGGGCAGGGCAAAAATAGGTAGTTTATATTATTAACATTAACAATTTAAAGGAGGTTTTTTTTATGAAACAGTTATTCAGGTTATTAGTTATTGGTCTGGTCGGCGCCTTTCTTCTTTCAGGCTGTGCCAAGGCTCCCACTGTGGAGATGAATGATACAAAGGCTTCGGTTGAGTCTGCAACAAATGCAGATACTCAGACTTATGCCAAGGATGCGCTTGCAAAATTGACCAGCGACTTGGAAGCAGCGAATACCGAAGTCCAGACACAGGATAAAAAGTTCCTGTTCAAGAATTTCGACAAGGCAAAACAGATGCTGGCTGCCGTAAAGACCGACGCAGAGGCCGTTAAGGCTGAAGCTGCGAAGAAGAAAGAAGAAGCCAAGCAAGCTGCTATTGCAGCACAGGGCGAAGCCAAGGCAGCTATTGATGCTGCAAATGCTCTGTTGGCCGAGGCTCCTACCGGCAAAGAGACAAAGCAGGACATAGAGGCCTTCAAGGCCGATCTTACAGGTCTTACTGATTCTTTAACCGGTTTGCAGCAGTCAATTGACCAGGAAAAGTATGCTGATGCATCAGCTAACGCCGCAGCTATCAAAGAGAAAGCAGCAAATATCTCAGCTCAGATCACAGCGGCACTTGAGAAAGTAAAGGCAAAGAGAGGCGGCAGGAAGTAATAATCTTAGCCGGCGATGATTAAAAGGGTACGGTTTCGTGAAAAGATTAAAATCATAATTATTTTTTCGCGAGCGTACCCTTTTTTATGTCCATAACAAAAAAAATACTACAGAAAGAGAATTCTGATTTAATGGGAAAATATTTACTAGTATTTTTTATAATAATCCTTATATTCTGCTTGGGCTGCAGCGCACCTCCGGAACCTCGGGAATTGCATTATGCAGAGGTTCAGCAACGCGCATTAACAAAGGCCGGAGCAGTCGATTATTTTCCTGACGACTATAAATATTATAGAGCCGTCTATTATAATGCGAAAGATGCATATGATAAGGAAGGCGCTAAATTCCAATGGTTCAGGGATTATTCCGATGTCAGCGATCAATTCAGGCTGGTGCTTGGAAGGGGCAATAAGATACTTGCCAGGATTAATAAGATAAATAAGGATAAGTCCGAAGAAATAGCGTTACGGATATCCTCACTGAAAGAAAAGATTTATTCTATAAAACAATCGACATCAACATTAAACGAAGCCTGGTTGTTGAGAAGAAGCCTCAGCAGGGCGGAAATTTTATTAACCCAAGCTGAGCTTTATCACAAAAAGGGTGATTTTGATTCTGCCTTGACAAATCTCACACTGGTTAATACCTATTCCTCCCGATCTATATCCATTGCCAATTCAATCCTAAGCCGATATATGGACAGGCACCAATTAGCAAAATGGAAGAATATGGCCCAGGAGACTATTGACGAATCTAGA
>SCSY01000248.1 GCA_004298625.1 Nitrospirota bacterium
CGGGGCTTAAGAATTTCTCGATAGACCTCATGTACGGAATTCCTGGACAGACAATGGATTCCTGGAAGGCGACTCTCTCAAGGGCAACAGGGTTTTCTCCCGCCCATATTTCTTCTTATGAGCTTACGCCTGAGAAGAATACGCCGCTATACGAGATGATAAAGACCGGAGAAACAAATCCCCCCTCGCCCCCCTTTGATAAAGAGGGGATGGGGGGATTGCTGATGCCTGAGGAGGGACTCATCCTCGATATGTATAATTATGCAATAGATTATTTTGCCGGCTGCGGATATGAGCATTATGAAATATCAAATTTTGCATTACGCGGCTTCAGGTGCATACATAATATGAATTACTGGGACAGGGGAGAATATGTCGGCGCAGGGGCGGGAGCGCATTCTTTCATAAGGGGCTTTCGTTCGAGGAATACGGACAGCATAAAAAAATATATCGAAATTACAGGAGGCGGAAAGATTCCGGAAATAGAATCAATAAAATTAACTCTGTCGGATGAAATTAAGGAATTCATATTCCTTGGACTGAGGAAGACAGAGGGCATAAGCATTTTGAAGGCGAAAGAACTCGGAATCGTCTTTCCCGGCGCTTGTAAGGAATTGATTGATAAAGGCTATCTTGAGATTACAGAAGGGCTTCTCAGGCTGACAAGAAAAGGTCTCCCGCTGTCAAACATGGTTATCGTGAGGATTTTCGAAACCCTGGGGCTTTAAGGAATTCCGGCCTGAATATAACTTTTTCTCTAATATTCACTCCTCCGTTCTTTCATCTTCTTAAGTTTCTCCACAACCTTTGCCCTCTGCTCCGGGGTCAGCATATCATGGAATTCCGCGTATTTTAAAAGGAAAAATTTTATCATCTCATTGGCGTCTTTCCGGCTCCTTTCGATAAGCCGGTCCAGTCTTTCCTTTTCTATCTGAGGGCTTTGCATCAATGCTATGGCTTCGTCCAGCAATTCATCCTCTGTCTTTCCCATTTCGGAACGCCTTGCCATAAATTCATCTTTAATGCCGTTTAAATGCTTTATCTGGTCCTCGTTAAGCTCAAGCGAATCAGCGATGTGATCCACTGCCCTTTCAGCCTTCTGTTCCGGCGTTCTCCTGCATGCGGATAAGGCTGCAATGACAAATATCATCATGCAGTATATGAATAGTTTTTTCCTCATTTCCAATCTCCTTCCTTGGTGGATATAAAAAGATTTACGCATCTATAAAAAAGCATATCATATTAAAATTGCTTGTCAAGCCTATTTCCGGCGATAGAAGAAGCCAAACCATGTTATACTAATAAAGATTACCTCAGGTAATCAAAGACAACCTAAGCACAAGGAGACTCGAATGAAACTTGGTTCAATTTTATTAATTGTGAGTTTGGTTTTTGTGTTTCTGCTTGCGGGACAAATTGTTTACGCAGATTCCAAAGACACTGCTTTATCAGGCAAGGTGGTTGAAACCATGGACAGCGCAGGATATACGTATGTCTGTCTTGAGAAAAAGGGTAAAAAGACATGGGTGGCAGTGCCGCAGATAAAGGTTACGAAGGGTAAGAACATGTCTTTCCAGCCCGGTATGGAGATGACGAATTTCAAGAGCAAGACCCTTAACCGCACCTTCGACAGAATTATTTTTTCAGGCGGAGCTATAAAGTAACCCCCTTTCATCCCACTTAAATTAAGGGGGAAAGAGTTCATCTGCTATTTTTCCGGCCATCTGTCCCGTTGGACCTTATGTTAAAATATCAGGATGTCCGAGAGAGAGCTTATCATTGAAGGCGCAAGGCAGAATAACCTCAAAAATATCTCTCTCAGGCTTCCGCATAATAAGGTCATAGCAGTAACCGGTGTTTCCGGCTCGGGCAAATCTTCATTGGCATTCGACACGATCTTCGCAGAAGGCCAATGGAGGTTCATAGAATCTTTATCAACTTATGCCCGGCTCTTTCTGGAAAAACTCGACAGGCCTGATGTTGACGCAATATATAACATAAGGCCTGCAATAGCCCTTGAACAGAAAAACCCCGTAAAAGGCTCTCGCTCAACAGTCGGCACCCTCACGGAGATATATGACCTGCTGAGGGTTCTTTATTCGAAAATCTCAACTCCTTTCTGCCCGAAGTGCGGCAATGAGATAAGAAAATGGGACCCCTCGCAGGTGACAAGCGAACTTATCGAAAAATATCCCGGCAAAAAGGCGCTGATAGTTTTTGAGACCGGAGAGTCTGCAGAAAGCCTGATGCAGAGAGGATTTCACAGGGCATGGATAAATGGAGAAGTAATAGAGCTGTCAGCCATCAGCCATCAGCAGCCAGAAGATTCCGCAATCCCCTCCTCGGCGGGCAAGTGCAATCCGCAATCCGAACTTAATATCGTCCTCGACAGGCTTTTAATTAAAGATGAGCCGCGGCTTTCCGATTCGGTCGAGACGGCATGGAAAGAGGGAAACGGACGGATAAAAGTTATTATTATAAACGGCGCTGAAAGCAACCAAATATCTGCTATAAGCTTTTCTTCAGAAAACGCGTGCGATGTATGCCATATCTCTTTGCCTGAGCCGTCGCCGCTTCTTTTTTCTTTTAACCACCCAATCGGCGCCTGCCCTGAGTGTAAGGGTTTCGGAAATACCCTTATATATGATGAAGACCTGATAATACCCGATAAACACCTTTCCCTTGCAGAAGGCGCAATAACTATATGGGAAAAGCCGTTAGCAAAATGGTGGAAGAAGCAGATGATTGCCGGAGCTAAAAAATCAGGCATAGATATAAAGAAGCCTTATATTGAATTTTCAAAGACTGAGAAGGAGAAGATATTCAAAGGCGCTCCTGATTTTTACGGCATAGATGATTTTTTCGAGGAGCTTGAAACAAAAAGGTATAAGCTCCATGTGAGGGTATTCCTCAGCAGGCACAGGAGGCCCGTTACGTGCCCGTCATGCAACGGGAAAAGGCTCGGTAAAGAGGCATTGTCATACAAGGTTTCCGACCTTGATATTGCGGAGGTATGCGCCTTGCCGGTATCCGGACTTATAAAATTTTTCAGGGATGCCGACATATCTTCTTTTCAAAAAAACCTCGCAAAGGAACTCCTCAGGCAGATTGATCTTAAACTTCAATTCCTCAACAGGGTAGGACTTGATTATCTGGGCCTCAGCAGGCAGGGCAAAACCCTTTCGGGAGGAGAGTATCAGAGGGTGAACCTTTCAAATCAGCTCAGCTCGCTTCTTACTGGAACATTGTATGTTCTTGACGAGCCCACTGTCGGGCTTCACCCAAGAGACACAGAGAGGATTGCAAAGATAATGGCAGCGCTTTCAGGGCTTGGAAATACAATAGTGGTTGTCGAGCATGACAGGGAAATTATAAAATCTGCCGACTGGATGGTAGAGCTCGGCCCCGGCGGCGGACATAAAGGCGGAGAGGTAGTATTTTCCGGACCTAAGGAGGAGTTTCTAAAGACCGATACTTTAACTGCACGGTATATAAAGGGCAGCGACAAGATGCAAGCCTCAGGCCGCAAGCTGAGAAACGCGGAATACAAAACGCAGAACTATCTGACATTGAATGGAGCCGAAGGGAATAACCTGAAGGCAGTGGATCTTAAAATACCCATTGGAACCCTGACAGCAGTCACCGGAGTTTCAGGCTCCGGCAAAAGCAGTCTTGTTG
>SCSY01000249.1 GCA_004298625.1 Nitrospirota bacterium
AACTTATTAAAAAAAGGGATTAAGAAGTGTAAGTGATTAGTGTAAGTTCTTACTTGCACTTTCACTGCCCACTCACACTATAAAACAGGAGGAAACTATGGCAGCAGAATTAATTGACGGAAAAAAAGTAGCGGCAGATATCAGGGAAGGCCTTAAGAAAGAGATCGAGGGACTTAAATCAAAAAGCATTAATCCTGGACTGGCTGTTGTGCTTGTAGGAGAAAATCCTGCTTCACAAAAATATGTCGCGGCAAAGGAAAAGGCATGCACTGAAATAGGAATAGCAAGCTTTGCCCATAAAATACCTGCGACAACAACACAGCCGGAGTTGTTAAAACTTATTGACGAGCTTAACAGCGATCCAAAAGTGAATGGAATCCTTGTGCAGCTTCCATTACCAAAAGGACTTGACGAAAAGGAGATAATGAACAGGATCTCTCCTGCAAAGGATGTTGACGGTTTCGGTCCTGACGCGCTCGGGAAACTTCTTCTCGACGAGCCCGGATTTATCGCATGCACTCCCCACGGCGCAATCAAGATGCTTGAGGCATATAATATCGACCCGAAGGGAAAACATGCAGTTGTAGTCGGCAGAAGCGTCATAGTCGGAAAGCCCCTCGCCCTTCTGCTTTTAAGAAAACATGCCACTGTCACAATAGCGCACAGCAAAACTCCGGACCTCAAGGAGACATGCCTTAAGGCCGATATATTATGCGTTGCAGTCGGCAAGGCAAAGATGATAACAGGGGATATGGTAAAAGAAGGCGCGGCCGTCATAGACATCGGCATCAATGTAACTCCAGAGGGAAAGATTGTCGGCGATGTGGATTTTGAGGCTGCAAAAGAAAGGGCAGCTTATATAACACCTGTGCCCGGCGGCGCCGGCCCGATGACTATCGCAATGCTTATGTACAACACTGTCCAGTCGGCCAAGATGGCAGCGGGGATGAAGGTAGATCTATAGCCTTTAAAAATTAAATAGCCCTCCGGTTCACCGGAGGGCTATTTGCAAACATTATTTTATATCTTACCGAACCCGGCTATCCTCTCCGCTCGTAACGTTCCATAAGATAAAACATGACCGCTGCAAACACGCACAGAAAAATTATTATAACCCAGTGGTTTATTCCTAAAACTTTTTGAAGTGTTGCCCCGCCCATAGCCGAAGACATATAAAATCCCTCCACAAGAGGGTATAAAACCGCAAACAACAGAGAGCCTGCCCCTATCCCGACCACTGTAAGCAATGCATCAATCCTTCCCGATGCAAAACCAGCCACCGCAGTGCCGGGGCAATATCCGCTTATTACAAAGCCTATGCCGAACAACGCTCCTCCCACAAGCTGAGGCCAGAAAAAAGTCGGCACAATCCAGACCCTGCTCATATCCAGAAGCCCAAAGTCCGAAAGCAGATAGAGCCCGGAAGCAGCAACCAATATCGCCGTAAACATGACTTTCGGCACAGTGAAATCCGTAAGATAAAAAACTCCGGTAAGTTTATGCGGATTTCCAAGCCCTCCTCTTTCGAGAAAAAGCCCGAATAAAATACCCAAAATTACGGCAAACAAAAGACCCACATTCTGACTGAAAATTAACGGCGCTGTCATGACCATAACCTCCTGAATAGAGCTGCAAAGATAAAACCGCTTATAAACATTGCCATAACAAATATCCAGCCTGCTATCGCCAGTTGGGCTCCGCCTGACAGGGCAACCCCGCTGGTGCAGCCCCTGGCAAGCCTGCTTGCAAACCCTATCAAAATGCCGCCTGCAAGCGATGTAATAATTCTTGTCTGCAGTTTCATATGTTCAGGCCTGTCGAGCTTAAATTTAAAGCTTTTGCTCATAAGCGACGCCGCAAACGCGCCTAAAAAAAGCCCGGCTACCTCAAAAAGGACCCAGTTCTTCAACGGCATTTCGACATTCAGATATTGAGTAAAATACTCGAGGCTGGCGGCATATTCCGGACTCACCCTGCCGACGCCGACTCCTGTCAGCAAAGAAAAGGCGCTTGAGGCGCCAAGCCCCCAACCTGTAATGTAAAAAGTCGCCAGAAGGGTCAGACCAAGACCAACCCCTGCTATATACGGCGACCAGAAATTATTTTTTCCCATAACTCCCTCCTTCCTTTAATGTCGCTTCACGACCCCTGCCTCAAACCTGCAACCGAACATTGTTGCATAGTTTATTGACTACTTAATTTATAATGCCTCTTTTCGCCCTGCCATGTCAAGCCGTCGGCAGCCGAGACCGCATTATTCCCTCCGCTATACTGTCTAAATCCTACCACCCCGCGCCCGGCCCTGCAACCCCTTTCTTCCATGAACCTCGCCCTGTCGCAAATAAATCCCTTCTGTTTGACTTTGCCCTACTCATTTGGTTATTCTTCAAAATGGATTTTAATTCAAAATTTGCTCTGATAATCAGCCTGTTCGCATTGACATTTGTCCTCAATGTGCCTTTTGGATATTTGCGAGGGAAAGAAAAAAAATTTTCCTTTAAATGGTGGCTTTATATACACATTCCAATACCCTTGATTATATTTGCAAGGATCTCATCGCAGCTTGACTTCAGATATATTCCAATCCTTATATTTGCTGCCGTAATAGGCCAGTTCTGTGGCGGGAAACTGGAGTTATAGCCTTGAAGGCTAATATCCTCGTAAAACCCGGTCAGATAGAACTTCAAGAGATAAAAATCCCAAAACAGTCCCGCAATGAGCTGCTTATAAAGATAAAGGCGGCGCTCACATGCGGGACGGACCTGAAGGCATTTGTGAGGGGACACCCTGTTATTCCGATGCCGGGTGTATTCGGTCATGAGTTTTCCGGAATAGTAGAAGCCATAGGAAAGGGCGTAAGGGGTTTTAAAAAAGGCGACCCTGTAATGGCTGTTCACAGCGCGCCCTGCCTTAAATGCGGCTATTGCAAAAAAGAACTTTACAACCTCTGCGAGAACATAATGGACGAAAAGGTCCTCGGCGCATTCGCCGAATATATCTTGCTGCCTGAACACATCGTAAAACAGAATGTATTTCACAAGCCTAAAAATCTTACATTTGAAGAGGCTGCATTCCTCGAACCATTATCATGTGTTGTTCACGGCATGCAGGGATTAAATATAAAAAAAGGAGATAAGGCCTTGATAATCGGCGCTGGACCGATCGGGCTTCTTCATCTGCTGCTATTGAAAAACAAAGGCGCTGATGTGATAATCTCAGGGCTTGAGAAAAAAAGATTGGCGCTCGCAAGAAAACTTGGGGCGGCAGCAACAGTAATACCCAAAAATAATCCCCCTTCGCCCCCCTTTAACAAAGGGGGGATGGGGGGATTTTCTGAGAAAATAAAAATAGAGATAGATAAGTTTACAAATGGATTAGGCGTTGACTACGTTTTTGAATGCACGGGTCAGCCTGATGTCTGGCAGAAATCGGTGAATTACCTGAGGAGGGGCGGTACGGTAATATTGTTTGGAGGGTGCAAATCCGGAACTAATGTAACCTACGATACGGGAAGACTCCACTATGATGAACTGACATTAAGGGGAGTATTCCATTTCACGCCGGATGATGTAAAAGAGGCGTATAACCTTCTTAAAACAGGAAGAATCAAAGTGTCGAAACTCATTTCAAGAAAATATAGTCTTAATGAAACTGAAAAGGCATTTCAAAAACTCTCAAAAGGCGAAGGGATAAAATATGCAATCATCCCCTGATTTTATTACAGTAACAATTGATAAAAGCCACATAGCATAAGTATGAAGACATTAAATAAAAAATCCCTCCTATCCCCT
>SCSY01000250.1 GCA_004298625.1 Nitrospirota bacterium
TTATTTTGAAAGGACCCTCCGCATACTCAGGGCCAAAGGCATAAACCCTTTAGTAAAGGCCGAGTTTATAGCAAAATCTCTTCCGGAGAACTGGCCGTGGGCTGTTTTTGCCGGACTCGATGAAATCTTTTATCTCTTAAATAAAATGCCTGTTAAGGTCAGGGCAATGAACGAAGGAACGGTTTTTTATTCTTATGAACCTGTGATGGAGATAGAGGGGCGTTATCAGGATTTTTGTGTCTTTGAGACAGCGTTTTTGGGATTAATGTGTCAGGCATCTGGTATCGCGACCAAGGCCGCCAGATTCAAGAGACTCGCTGAGGGGAGGCCGGTAATCAGCTTTGGAGCGCGGCGTATGCACCCTGCGCTTGCGCCGATGATCGAGCGGAATGCGTATATCGGAGGATGCGACGGAGTTGCGGTAGCTAAGAGCGCGGAGATAATCGGCGAAGACCCTATGGGAACAATGCCGCATGCGCTGATAATCTGCATGGGTTCTACTGTTGAGGCTGTAAAGGCTTATGACGAGGTGCTGGAGCCCGCGTTTAAGAGGGTCGCTCTTATTGATACTTTTCTTGACGAGAAATTTGAGGCAATAAATATTGCGAGCGCCCTCGGAGAAAAACTTTTTGCAATAAGGCTTGACACTCCTGCCTCCCGGCGTGGTAATTTCTACAGGATACTTGAAGAAGTAAGGTGGGAGCTGGACCTCAGAGGATTCAAACATGTAAAGCTTTATGTAAGCGGAGGGATTAAAGAGGAGGACGTGCCGGGGCTTAACCCCGTGGTTGATGCTTATGGAATAGGCACTGCAATCAGCAATGCGCCTGTCGTGGATTTTGCAATGGACATCATGGAGGTCGAGGGCAAGCCTCTGGCAAAGAGGGGCAAGTGGTCCGGCAGCAAGAGAGTGCTTGGATGCAATTCATGCGGCTCCCGCAGGATCGTTCCCAATAAGACTGAAACGCCGGGCTGCGCTTGCGGCGGCAGATTTCAAGACATGCTTAATCCGGTTTTTGATTCCGGTAAAGTCTTAATCGAAAAGGAACCTGCCGTGAATATTCGGCGAAAAGTTTTAAAGCTGACAGAGCGCTTGCCTTTGTCCTGATGCAATAATGCTCGAAGCTATTAAACTGTTTTTTAACAGTATAAAAAATATCCCGCCTCTTTCTTCTGTTTTCAACCTGAGCGGTTCGTCTGTTGCTCTTTTCCTTGAGCTTCTGGAAAAGCCCTTCATCATGATCGCTTCAACAGAGGAAGAGGCATGGGAATTATATAAGGACCTATTGTTTTTCAGATCAGGGTTTTATTTGCCTTCAAAAGTAAACACTGTCTTTTTTCTTCCCGAATCTGATGGACCGGAAATCTGCGGTCATAGGGCAGAGGTTATTTATAACTTTAAGGAAGGCGATTCCATAATAACTTCAAAAGATGCCCTGAATGCAAGGGTATGGTCTCAGGGGGTATTGAAAGAAATTGTTTTAAGTTTAAGTACCCGTCTTGAGATGAGCCGGGATGTATTGGAGCAGAGGCTTATTAATCTCGGATATAAACGTGCCTCGATAGTTGTCGAGCATGGAGAGTTCAGCCATAGGGGATGGCTGTTTGACATATTTCCTTCGACGCATGAGAGTCCTTTCAGGGTTGAATTTTTTGGAGATACAATAGATAAAATCAGGACCTTTGATATAAATACGCAAAAATCAGTTAAGGATATAAGCGAATTTGTTATCCTTCCGACATCCGAGCCTTCGGAAGGCGCAAGTCTTTTTTCAATGGCCGGAGGCGTTAATTATTTTTTCCAGGATTCCATACGTCCTCCGTATGATTTTCCCGAAGGCGCTATAATGCTTTCGAGGTTTTCATTTACGACAACACCCGGGGCAGAGGGAGTTGATGCAGGGCTTCTCTCGATGGCGGGCTGCGGAATACTGCACAACGAGAGGAAATCAATCTATGAATTTTCCGATGCCGTAAAAAAAATAAGCAGGGAAAACAGCGTAATCATAGTCTCATCATCGTCCGGACAGGCTGAGAGGATAAAAGATATTCTCATGAACGGGGATATCGTTGCGCCTGTGATTGAAAGGGAGGAGCTTTCCGGATACGAAGGCAATATCTCGATAACTATTGGGGAGCTTTCGTCGGGTTTTTTTCTTCCAGGGCTTCTGGTCCTTACTGAAAAAGAGATATTCGGCGAAAGACCGGCATTCAGGCCGATAAAAAAATCAAAGGTCTCGGAACTTCTCATATCACTGGATGACCTGACAGTCGGAGATTTTATTGTGCATAAAGACCATGGAATCGGAAAGTTCGCAGGTCTCGTAAAGCAGGCGGTAGAGGGCTATGAAGGCGACCTCATGGTCCTGGAATATTTCGGAGGGGACAGGCTTTATCTTCCGCTTTATGCGATAGGGAGCATAAAAAAATATCATGCAGAAGAAGGTATTATCCCGAAATCAGACAGGCTCGGCGGCAAGACCTGGCAGAGGACTAAGGAGCGGGTAAGAAAGAAGATAAGAGAGATGGCGGAAAAACTCCTGAGACTTTATGCCGAGAGGGAGGTCTCGAAGGGTTTTTCATTCAGCGCCGATACAGAGCTTCACGGCGAGTTCGACGGCTTCTTTCTTTATGATGAAACGCCTGACCAGATGCGGGCCATAGAAGAGATAAAGTCCGATATGGAGGCGGTCGGGGAGCCGCAAGGGCGGAAAATGCCTATGGACAGGCTCCTCTGCGGCGACGTCGGTTACGGCAAGACAGAGGTTGCCATGAGGGCGGCGTTCAAGGCAGTCTATGACGGAAGGCAGGTTGCAGTCCTTGTGCCTACGACGCTTTTATGCGAGCAGCATTACAGGACGTTTAAGCAGAGATTTTCCGCTTTCCCTGTGACAATCGCCTATTTGAGCAGGTTCAAATCCATGAAGGAACAGGCGGATACGATTAAAAAAGTTGCAAACGGAGATGTTGATATACTGATAGGAACCCATGCATTGCTCAGAAAAAATGTCGTTTTCCATAATCTCGGCCTTTTTATAATTGATGAAGAACATCGCTTCGGGGTTGCTCAAAAAGAAAAACTGAAAGAACTTAAAAGGGGCGTTGACGTTCTCACCCTCACAGCAACTCCGATACCGAGAACTCTCAATATGGCATTATCGGGCATCCGGGGCATGAGCCTGATTGAGACGCCGCCTGAAGAGAGGCTTGCCGTCCGGAGCATAATATCCGCATTCAGCGAACAAGTTATAAAGGATGCGATAGAAAGAGAACTCAAGAGGGGAGGCCAGACCTATTTTGTCCATAACAGGATTAAGGATATAGGAAAGATTTTCGACTATGTCAAACGTATTGCGCCTGAGGCAAGGATAGACGTCGCGCATGGACAGATGCATGAAAGAGAACTTGAAAAGATAATGAAAAGGTTTATAGATGGAGAGCTTGACGTCCTTGTTTCAACGACGATTATAGGTTCAGGCCTTGATATACCGACTGCAAATACAATAATCATAAACAGGGCCGACAGGATGGGGCTTGCAGACCTTTATCAGCTTAGGGGGCGTGTCGGAAGAAGCAATGTAAGGGCGTATGCATATTTTCTTATTCCGGGAGAAGACCTTATCAGCGACGAGGCAAAAAAGAGGCTGCAGGCAATTCAGGACATGAGCTATCTCGGAGCCGGTTTCAGGCTTGCCATGAAGGATCTGGAAATAAGAGGAACAGGCAATATGCTTGGGCCCGAACAGTCAGGGCATATACATGCAGTCGGCTTCGATATGTACATCGAGATGCTCGAAAAGTCGGTCGCTGAATTAAGGGGGTTCAAGACAGAGGAAGAGATAGAGCCGCGTATGAGTCTGCGTGTGTCCGCCTTCATACCCGAAGAATTTATCGAGGATATTACCCTAAGGCTGAGCATTTACAGAAAGATAGCATCAGCCGGAAGCGATGAAGACCTGAATGCGCTTATTGATGAAACTAAAGACCGCTTCGGCAGCCTGCCGGCAGAGGTTCGGAATCTGTTTGATATAATGAAACTTAAAATAATTGCAAAGAAACTTATGATTACAGGCATAGAGGATGTCGGCGGAAATATACGGATTATCTTTTCAAAGGACACAAAGGTCGAAATAAAAAATATCCTCGGACTTCGGGATGCCGCAGGCGACAGGCTCAGGTTTCTACCTGAAGGTTTTGAGATTAAGGTCGGGAATTTTGCATGGAGCGAGACGTATAAGCTTACAAGGGGGATTCTGGAAAGGCTGTTGATAAAAGAATCAAAACCAAAGGGTTGAGCTGCGCGCTGTTTTTCTGTCTCTTGTTTTGGTTTTTTATGTTAAAATAGCAAGATTATGTTTACCCCTACAGAAGGACGAAGGTCTTCTATCGGGGCTTGCAAAGGAGATTTGATTTATGAAAAAACTTCTATATCTGATAATGCTTGTTTTCGTTTGTTCCTGCGCCACGGTAAGCGTAGAGGAAAAACAGCAGGCAACCGCCTACTATAAACTGGGCGTGTCATATCTTAATGAAAACAATATTCAACCGGCATTTATTGAGTTTCAAAAGGCGTATGAACTGAACCCCGAGGACAAGGATGTGCTGAATGCTATTGGAATAATATATCTTTTGAAATTTGAGGATTTTCCAAAGGCGATGGATTTTTTCAGCAAGGCATTGGAGGTTGACCGTGATTTTTCCGAGGCATACAACAACCTCGGTTTTGCTTATGAAAAATCAGGGAGATTTGAAGAGGCGATTGATTCTTACAAGAAGGCTCTTTCGAATCTTTTGTATCGGACTCCTGAAAAGGCATATAACAGTCTCGGCAGGGTATATTACAGATTTGGACGGTATGATGAGGCGATAGATGTAAATAAGGAGGCGCTGAAGAGGGTGTCCGACTTCTATTACTCTTACTATGGTCTTGCGCTCTGCTATAATGCGAAGGGTAAATACGGGGATGCAGCAACAGCCATAACAATGGCTATAGAGCTTGACCCCTTGTATAAAGGCGATAAGGGCAGGGCTATCAGTGATTTGAAAGAGAGGAAGCTCAAGGCAAAAGGGGACGAGGAAAAAGATATTAACGATTATTTAGAGATACTTAAATATTAAGTTAAAAGTTGAAAGTGAAAAGTTAAAAAAACTCTAATTTACGCCTTTCAATTCCCGCTTCTTACTTTTAACTTATTAGTTTGAACGGGGCGTAGCGCAGTCTGGCTAGCGCACCTGCCTTGGGAGCAGGGGGTCGGAGGTTCGAATCCTCTCGCCCCGACCAATGCGCCTGTAGCTCAGTTGGATAGAGCAACTGCCTTCTAAGCAGTAGGCCAGAGGTTCGAATCCTCTCAGGCGCGCCAAGAAATTTCACTGGGTGAAATTTGCAGTTATTAGTTTTTGGTTGTTAGTGATTGGTAAAATTTGATTGATGATATGTTTTTCTTTTATACTAATAACTTACAATTGTTCACTAATCACTGCTGTTAATGGTGAGTGTAGCTCAACGGTTAGAGCATTGGACTGTGGCTCCAAGGGCTGGGGGTTCAAGTCCCCTCACTCACCCCAATGCGCCTGTAGCTCAGTGGATTAGAGCATCGGCCTCCGGAGCCGAGGGTCGGAGGTTCGAATCCTCTCAGGCGCGCCAAGCGAATTTTGCTTCGCAAAATTCGCAGTTGTTAGGGTTTAGTTGTTGGAGATTGGCAGAAAAAGTTTGTTAAATTAGTTACTAATGACTAATCTCTAATCTCTAATCACTGTCGTTTATGGGCCGTTAGCTCAGTTGGTAGAGCAGCTGACTCTTAATCAGCGGGTCGCAGGTTCGAATCCTGCACGGCTCACTTTAAAAACAGAGAGGGATTGTTTTATCCGGAGGGGCAAATGGCAGATGA
>SCSY01000251.1 GCA_004298625.1 Nitrospirota bacterium
CGAGAATCTCTCTTTTAAAGGCTCTGTAACCTGTGTGATATTCAGAGAGTTTTTGCCCGAGCAGCAGATTCTGTATCAGGGTCAGAATTCTGTTGGAGATATACTTGTAAAAAGGCATCCCGCCTTTTAAGGCTCCGCCGGAAAGTATCCTCGACCCAAGCACGGCATCGAATTCCCCTGACTCGATAAGATAGGCCATGGCAGGTATTAACTTGGGAGTATACTGGTAATCCGGGTGTAGCATAATGATTATATCAGCCTCCATTCTTAAAGCCTCTCTGTAACATGTCTTCTGATTGCCGCCGTATCCTTTATTCTCAGGGTGTATGATGGTTTTTATGCCGAGTGATTTTGCTGTCTCTGCTGTCCTGTCGCTGCTTGCATCATCAACAAGTAAAACATCGTCTACTACATCGAAAGGTATTTCCCTGTAAGTTATCTCAAGAGTTTTTTCGGCATTATAGGCCGGCAGGATTACAATAATTTTTTTACCACGCAGCATAATATTGATTATAATACCACTATGAGTAAATTATTCAACAGCACAATTTTTCATCTTTTGCTGATAGGTCTTATCGGCATTATCATTTACTCAAACACCTTTAATGTTCCATTTCATTGGGATGACACGCCCAATATCGTTGCAAACTATAAACTAAAAGACCTAAGCAACTTCTGGCCCCCGTCTGAGTCAAGATGGTTTGGTTATCTCACCTTTGTCTTGAACTATTATTTCGGAGGACTGAACGTCGCAGGTTATCACATAGTCAATCTAATAATACATATCTTCAATGCAATCCTTGTTTACTGGCTTGTGGTTTTTACATGTAAGACACCGTACTTTAAAGTGTCAGTGATTAGTGTCAGTGAACAGACACAGAAAACTGACACTGTTCACTATTCACCCATTCACCCATTTTCATCCGCCTCAGGCGGACAAGCCTATTTACCCTTATTTATTGCCTTAATCTTTGTCTCCCATCCCATCCAGACACAGGCCGTAACATACATCGTCCAGAGATTCACATCCCTTGCAGCATTTTTCTATCTTCTTTCACTTGTAACTTACATTAAGTCAAGACTTTCAATACCGCACGCTACACGCTATACCCTATACGCTGTCTCTCTCTTCTCTGCCATCCTTGCCATGAAGACAAAGGAGATTGCATTCACACTGCCATTCGTCATTTTGCTTTATGAGTTCAGTTTTGTGAGTAAACCCCCATCCAAAATTGCAGAACTGAAAAAGTTGCTTCCTCTTGCCGGCATTCTTTTAACATTGCTGATTATTCCTTTAAGTCTTATCGGTCTGGATAAACCTCTTGGAGATGCCATCGGAGAACTGAGGGAGACTTCTCAGGAATCAGAGGAGATTCCAAGATGGAGTTATCTCATTACACAATTCAGGGTCATTGTCACGTACCTAAGGCTTTTTTTTATTCCGGCAAACCAAAACCTTGATTATGACTATCCGCTATATCATTCACTTTTTAATCCACAGGTATTCCTGTCATTTCTGTTTCTTTTAATAATCCTTGCGCTGGGTATTTATCTTCTTTACGCTAAACGCCACACGCTATCCGCTTCCCGTTTTTTATCTTTCGGCATCTTCTGGTTTTTCATAACCTTATCTGTTGAATCATCAATTATCCCTATAAGAGATGTAATCTTTGAACACCGGTTGTATCTTCCGGTTATAGGCATTATTATTGTTTTTGTATCAGCCGCGTTTTATATCCTTCAGGCTATGATTCAGAACCCAAAACGTTCCCTTGCTGCCTGCTGCTTACTGCTTGCTACTGCTGTTATTGTTCTTTCAATTGCTGCTTATCAGAGGAATGCTGTATGGCATGATGAGATAAAACTTTGGGAGGATGCAGCGAGAAAGAGTTCCGGAAAGGTAAGGACTCACTTCAACCTTGGGGCTGTATATTATAAACAAGGATTGCTGAACGAGGCAGTTCTGGAATATAAAACAGCTTTAAGGCTGGACCCTCGTTATAGTGCGTTATTACATAATAATCTTGGAAATGCCTATTATTCACAAGGACGAGCCTATGAAGCTATTCAGGCATATAAGGACGCATTGAGACTGAATCCCGGCCTGGCAGAACCTCATTATAACATTGGGAATATTTATATGAGCGAGGGACGGTTAAACGAGGCTGTTCAGGAATATAAAGAAGCATTAAGGTTGAATCCCGGTTATGCAGAGATTCACAATGGTCTTGGGTTTGCCTACTATGAGCAGGGAAAGCTTGCTGAGGCTGCTCAGGAATTCCTGACGGTAATACAGTTGGATTCCTATAATCCGGAGGCCCATAATAGCGTTGGTAATGTTTATATGAAACTGGGGCGGCTTGATCAGGCTATAGCCCATTATCAGGCGGCCTTGAGATTGGAGCCAAACCATGCAATAACCCGCTACAACCTTGGACTTGCATACAGACAGAAGGGACTCATAAATGAGGCTGCACATGAATTCCAGGAGGCATTAAGGATAAGCCCTGACCTTGTTCAGGCGCGCCAAAGCCTGGAAGCGCTTCAAAGATAAAATATTAGGGTGTTTTCAAAGTTGACTTCATTTTGCCGGTTCTGGTAAGTTAGACAAACAACTGAGGGAGCATAATCTATGGTAAGTGGTAAGAGGGGACTGGTGAAAAGCAAAAAGTTTATTGCGCTCTATATAATAATAGTTGTCCTGTCCGCATTTTCTTTTTATGGTACTGCCCATGCGCAGCTTGACTGCAAGAAATGTCATAAACATATGACAACCAAAAAATTTGTTCATACAGCGCTTCAGATGGGCTGCGAGGCCTGCCATACGGAGCCGCACCAGAAAAACTCGAAGTTTCCGAAGGGCCTATCTGCCGCCGCTCCGGATTTATGCTACGGCTGCCATGATAAGGCTAAATTCACAAAGAAAAATATTCACCCGCCTGTTGCAGGAGGCATGTGTTCGGGGTGTCATGACCCACACACATCGGACAATGCAAAATTGCTTTTAGCAAGCGGTTCAGAGCTGTGTTTTATGTGTCATGACAAGAAGAATTTCTCCGGTAAAAAAATTCTTCATCCTCCGGTGAGCGGAGGGATGTGTCCGTCCTGTCATGCGCCGCACAGTTCCGATAGCGAGAAGCTTCTCTTGTCCGCTCAGCCGGGTTTATGTCTTATATGCCATGATAAGGCAAAGTTCGAGAATAAGATAGTCCATGCGCCTGTTGCAGGCGGCATGTGCACTTCCTGCCATTTTCCGCATCAGGGAGACAGCGAAAAACTTTTGATGGCTTCACAGCCCGACCTTTGTTACAACTGCCATGATAAAACAGAATTTACAAAGAAAAATGTTCATGCAGCAGTAATGATGGGCTGCACCTCCTGCCACAGCCCTCATGCAAGCAAGCAGCGATATCTCTTTGATAAAGCGATAAACAATCTCTGCTTGACCTGTCATGCCGATGTTGCCAAGAATCCTCATGCAATAAGCAGTTTTGCCGCCGGAGCTGCAGGGCATAAGCTGAGAGGCAGGAGAGTGAGAAAAGAAGGCAAGATAGAAGTAGGGAAAGACCCTGCGCGCCCCGACAAAGAATTCTCATGTTCAAGCTGCCATAATCCGCACAGTTCGGACTCCATAAAACTATTCAGATATAAAGTAAATACAGCTATGGAAATGTGCATTAATTGCCATAAGATGTAAAGGAGAAGCGTGTAGCGATTAGCGGGTAGCGTGTAGAATGAAAACAAAAACATACCACCCCTTCCCCTCCTTAACCAAGGAGGGGAGTTAGAAGGCTACCCACTTGAAATGAGAAATAACCCAAAATGGAAATATGAGATACATAGGAGGAAAATTAAAAGTATGATGCACTTAATAAACCTGTTTAAAAAACTACACGCTATACGCTATACGCTTCTCGCCGTCCTTTTTTTAGCTTCATGCGCCGCGCCTGAAAGAAAGTTTCCCGACATGGTCTGGCCGCTGCCGCCTGAAGAGCCGAAAGTAAAATTTGTTGACATTTTGGCGGCTGACGTTGATGTAAAAGAGCCGAGTTTTCTGTCGGTCCTGTTTGGAGAAGAAGTCGGCAGCGC
>SCSY01000252.1 GCA_004298625.1 Nitrospirota bacterium
TGTAAGGGAGAAAACAGAAAAAGTCATTGAGGCCCTCAGGAAGAGAAATTATGATTCCTCGATACTTGACAGGTTTTTAAGGCTTGAAAACGAAAGAAGGGAACTCCTCAGGGTCATTGAGGAGCAGCGGGAACAGAGAAACAGGCTTTCGCAGGAGATTGCAAAACTTAAAAGAGAAAAATTGGACGCGTCTTCAATTTTAGACGAGGCAAAAAAAATCTCGGACTCTATTGCAGAAAAAGAGGAAAAACTAAAAGTGTCTGAAGAAGAAGCCTCTCAGGAACTTTTGCTTATTCCGAATATCCCTCATGAATCCGTTCCGGTTGGAAAAGACGAGACAGAAAACATCGAAATAAGAAAATGGGGAGAGCCGAAGGCTTTTGATTTTCAACCGTTAAATCACTGGGATATTGCCGCAATGCATGACATCATTGATTTTGACAGGGCATCAAAGATCGCAGGCGCAAGATTTGCTCTTATGAAAGGATTGGGAGCAAGACTTGAAAGGGCTTTGATGAATTTCATGCTGGACCTGAATACTGCAAAAGGATACAAGGAGGTGTTCCCTCCAATACTCGTAAACAGAGAGAGCATGATTGGAACAGGACAGATCCCAAAGTTTATCGGCGAGTATTTTAAGGTAGAAGACCCTGAGTTTTACCTCATCCCGACCGCTGAAGTGCCGGTTACTAATATCCACAGAGATGAGATACTGAATGAAGCCGACCTCCCGATTTACTATACAGCGTATACGCCATGCTTCAGGCGAGAGGCAGGCTCTTATGGGAAAGACACCCGCGGTTTGATACGACAGCATCAGTTTAATAAGGTTGAGGTCGTGAAGTTTGTAAAGCCGGAAGATTCTTACAATGAACTCGAAAAGCTCACGAACAATGCAGAAGATATCCTGCAGAAATTAGAATTGCCTTACAGGGTCGTGGCATTATGCACAGGAGACATGGGGTTCTCGTCTGCAAAGACTTATGATATTGAGGTCTGGCTTCCAGGGCAGAATAAATACAGGGAGATTTCATCCTGTTCTAATTTTGAGGACTTTCAGGCAAGAAGGGCGAATATAAGATTCAGGCGCGAAGGCAAAAAAGGCACTGAGTTTGTGCATACCTTAAACGGTTCTGCACTCGCAATCGGAAGGACAGTTGTCGCTATCCTCGAAAACTATCAGCAAAAAGACGGTAGTGTTTTAATCCCCGAGGCGTTAAGGCTATATATGGGAGTTGAGGCTATAAAGTAAGGCTCAAACCCCTCCTGCCTTCCCTATCTAAGTCGCAGGCATCAAATCTCAAACTTTAGCGACTTCTACACGTAGTTTTCAAACAACGTGGATGTTTATAACTGTTGGTTTACGGGAGAAGTATGCTTAATGCCTGAACTGTGCAGCAGCTGCCTATTCGCCATCCGCACGAGGATTTGTTATGTCAATTCTTTTATTATATGCTTTGCAAGGTTTTCATCTATTTCATTATGCCTTGGGACAGGTTGCTTTTTGCCGGTTGCAGGGTTTTTGTATAAATCGTGACGACTTCCATGTCTAATAAGAATGCATCGAGAATCATTTAACTTTTTGAGCAGGTCTTTTCTTTTCATACAGCAAGGGAGAGTTCTTTTACCTTATGTTTCTCAGGAACGTCCTCCATTGTCATAAGCGTATAGGCATCTTTCATGTTATCTTCAAGTTCCTCAAGCGTTTCACCTTGTGTCATAATTTCAGGATGTTCAAGAAGCTTTCCCACCCAGAATTTTTCACCCTTCCAGTAAATCATTTTTAATTTTGTTTTCATTTTTTTCACCTCGCAGAACATATTCTATAAGATTCATGATACCACAAATAAGAATGGCTGTAGCAACGCTCCTCTTTTATAAATATCATATTATAATTGTTGAAGTTTATCCAGTGCGTTCTTAGCAGCTACAGACAAGTTATTATTCTTATTATTCTAACGCCAGCCTTAACCAGCGCGGGCAACCACCAAAGCGAAAAAAGCGACCGGCTTATTCCGCGTCTGGTTGAAGGCATTGTTAGGTCGGTTTTTTTTCAATGCCGTGAGTTTCATATACTTTGGATTTTTCCGGTTGAGCCCAGTGCGTATGTGGGAATGTCGGAATTTCTCTGTCAAACTCTCTTAATAATTCTTCTCTTGCATCACGCCAAAGGGCAAATATCTTGTCTCTCGTATTTTTTCTTTCTTCGTTTGTTATTTTATTATTACAGCCGAGATCATAAATTAAGCCATAGATATCCTTCACAGGCTCGAATGGGTAGAGACTAACCTTTTTATTCTTTTCAAATATGTTCATGAAAACTCCACGCACTTCCTCAATGGCTGCACTAAGAGAGCACAGTGTCTCGCTATACTGGTCTGACGTTGGACATTCGAGATATGTATACTGATTGGCTTTTTGGACTGCCTTAATTAACGTGCTCCATAAGATTCGCAGTTGTTGCAAATAGCTGGCGCGTCTCTGCAGGCAATAGCCAAGCCAAGCGGCAGGTATGGCAATAATAAATGGGATCATGTCCTTGTATGTCGTATAAATTATGGAATTATTTGTTGCGTCATATAGGCGCAGAGATACACCTAAAGCAACGGCACATAGGTAAACCATACTTGCGACTAAAAACCATTTGAATAATTGTTTTTTTGTCATTTATTTTGACCTAACATATAATCTACCTCAAGGGTATTTTCTGCCTTTTCAATGGCAATATAGCATATTTAGGTGAAAAGAGAAAACAAAAATTCATTAAAATTAATGCCAATAAATGAGGCGACTTGGTATTTTGCGATAATATGGACTAAAAACCATGGCTGGTCTATTATGGCAAAAGTGTCAAAGACTGCGCTTTAAATTTACTTGCCTTTTGAGGGATAATACAGACATGGAACTCATACGAATACCGAGGATAATGCATGACACAGCCGGAGGGCATCTCCTGCACGGGAGGAGCATCGGTTTTGTGCCGACAATGGGAGCGCTCCACGAGGGTCACCTCAGTCTTGTCAGAAGAGCAAAAATGGAAAATGACATAACGGTCGTGAGCATATTCGTTAATCCTATGCAATTTGGGCCTGCGGAAGATCTCGACAAATACCCGATAGATATGGACGGCGATACCGAAAAGCTCCGACGGGAAGAAGTTGATATACTTTTCATGCCTGACGCATCCCATATATATCCCAAGGGGTTTTCCACTCACATTGAAGTTGAAAAGCTTTCGGACAGGCTCTGCGGCGCATTCAGGCCCGGCCATTTCAGGGGCGTCGCAACTGTTGTCGCCAAACTCTTTAATATCGTGAGACCAACAAGGGCATATTTCGGGCAGAAAGACTTTCAGCAGGCCGTTATTATAAAAAAGATGGTTAAAGACCTTGACATGGCTATAGATGCGGTTATCTGCCCGACAATGCGGGAAAATGACGGACTTGCGATGAGCTCGCGGAATTCATATCTGAATGCCAGGGAGCGTAAAGCAGCGGCTGTTATAAGCAAATGCCTTATTCAGACCACCGAACTCATAAAATCTGGTATAATTGATATAGAGAGCATAAGGAGGTTTATGAAAGAAAAACTTTCTGAAGAACCTTTGATTGCTGAGATAGAGTATGCGTCCGTGTACTCCCCTGAGACACTGGACGAGCTTGACAGGGTCGAAAAAGGGGCATTGCTTGCAGTTGCCCTTAAGATCGGCAAGACAAGATTAATAGATAATATGCTTGTAGAGTCGCAAAATAAAATAGCGGGGAGGTAAATTATGCTGCGAAGAGTGTATATACAAATACTCGACAACCCCACAGAAGACATTATCTTCTCCACCGAAAGATTTGATGACTCGGCAACAAATAAGGTCCTTGCAGAGGAATTGCAGAAAGAGATGAGCAGTTCTTATCCTTATGTTGTTTCAGTTCAATACATAGACCTGTTCATGGATGACGAAAATGAATTCCCTGAGATAAGGGAACTCCTGAGGCATGGCGCCATTAATACGCCCGTTATCCTCATAAACGGAGTGCCGAAGATTCATGGCGGCATCCCTTAC
>SCSY01000404.1 GCA_004298625.1 Nitrospirota bacterium
CGCGCCAACATCGGCTGGAACCACCCGCCGTTCGAAATCCCCGCCGACGTTTACGAAGGCTGGGATTGCCGCACCAAGGGGCAAGGACTGGAAACGCTGTGGAACAACAAGCTCGCCGAATATGCCGCGGCTTTCCCCGAGGAAGCCGCCGAATTCAAGCGCCGCATGGCGGGCGAATTGCCGGCCAACTGGAAGCAGCACGCCGCCGACTTTATTGCCAAAACCAACGACAAGGCGGAAACCGTCGCTACCCGCAAGGCTTCGCAGAACTGCATCAACGGTCTGGCGCCGGCGCTGCCCGAGTTCCTCGGCGGCTCCGCCGACCTGACCGGCTCCAACCTGACCAACTGGAGCGGTTGCCACCACGTCAAAGGCAAGAGCACCGGCAACTACATCAGCTATGGCGTGCGCGAATTCGGCATGGCGCACATCATGAACGGCATGGCGCTGCACGGCGGCCTGTTGCCGTTTGGCGGCACTTTCCTGATGTTCTCGGAATATATGCGCAACGCGCTACGCATGTCGGCGCTGATGAAGCAGCGCGTGATCTACGTGTTCACCCACGATTCGATTGGCTTGGGTGAAGACGGCCCGACTCACCAGCCGGTGGAGCAGACCGCGACATTGCGCATGATCCCCAACATGGACGTGTGGCGTCCGTGCGATACGGTGGAATCCGCCGTTTCCTGGGCGGCTGCGGTGGAAAAAACCAGCGGCCCGAGCAGCCTGATTTTCAGCCGCCAGAACCTCAATTTCCAGAAACGCGATGCGGCGCAGATCGCCAACATCGCCAGGGGCGCCTACGTGTTGGCCGACGCGGCTGACCCCAAGATGGTGCTGATCGCCACCGGTTCGGAAGTTCAGTTGGCGCTGGACGCAAAAAAGGTGCTGGACGGGCTGGGCATCGCCACCCGCGTGGTTTCCATGCCCTCTACTAACGTGTTCGACCGCCAGGATCAGCCTTACAAGGACAGCGTGTTGCCCAAGGGCGTCAAGCGCGTGGCGGTGGAAGCCGGCATCACCGACGGCTGGTATAAATACGTCGGCGACGGCGCGGTGGTCGGCATGCACAGCTTCGGCGAATCCGCCCCGGCAGGAGAGCTGTTCAAGCACTTCGGCTTTACCGTGGAGAATGTGGTCAACACGGTTAAGGGC
>SCSY01000253.1 GCA_004298625.1 Nitrospirota bacterium
AGACGTTACATCAGATATATATCCCATCTTGAAGGCAAAGCACTTTATTACGGAGAAGTTGACTGACAGTGCTCTTGACTTGCTGTCAACAAAATACAGGACAAAAAAGAGCTTTCTTTTTGATTTTACTACCCTCCATATGTTCGTTGTCACAGTAAGATGCAATCAGAAGTGCGTATACTGTCATGCGTCTTCAGTCAATGAAGAAAACAGAATATATGACATGAACACGGAGACGGCAGAAAAAACCATTGATATTTGCCTGAACAGCGCAGCCAAATCAATTAAGATAGAGTTTCAAGGCGGTGAACCATTACTAAACTTTGAAATAGTCAGATTTGTCATTGATAATGCCAGTAAGAAAGCTGTCCAAAACGGGAAAACAGTAGACTTTGTTTTATGTAGTAATCTGACAGCAATAACAGATGATATGCTCAAGTATCTGGCTGACAATAATGTGTCTTTGTCCACCTCTTTAGACGGTCCGGCTCATGTACATGATTTCAACAGATATTACCGAAATGGAACTGGGACATATGAGAGTGTCATAAGGGCGTTGAATAGAGCCAAGAAATATCTACCTTCAGATAAGATATCTGCATTAATGACTACCACAAAATACAGTCTCAAATTTCCACATGAAATCATTGATGAATACGTTACTCAGGGATTCAAGTCTATATTTGTTAGAATGCTTAACCCCTTTGGATTTGCTAAGCAAAATATGCTTGATATAGGATATACGGCATCAGACTTCAGTCGTTTCTACAAGGACTTATTGCAATATGTCATCAGCATCAATGTGAAAGGGTATTTTCTCGAAGAAGCATTTGCATCTCTTCTGCTGACAAGAATATTGACACCCTTTTCTACAGGCTTTGTTGACATGCAGTTCCCTGCTGGAACGGGCATTTCAGGTGTGATATATGGGCATGATGGCAACGTATATCCTTCTGATGAAGCAAGAATGCTTGCTCAAATGGGTGACAACAATTTCTGTATGGGGAATGTTAATACCAATACATACAGGGAATTGTTTAAAGGGAAATTAATACAGGACTTGGTTGGTAGTACCTGTGCTGAGTCATTGCCAGGCTGCTCAGATTGTGTTTTTCAGCTTTACTGTGGCATTGACCCTATCCGTAATTATGCCACTCAGTACGACATAATCGGGCATAGACCATCAAGTGAGTTTTGCTATATTCAGAAAGATATAATTAAGCACCTATTCGATTTTATCCTGAAAAACAATAGTGAACACATGGACGTATTCTGGAGTTGGCTAACGGGAAGACATATTTCAGAAATAGTGAGTCATAATTCTCCATGATTTCGAGTCAGGGGATAACAGCTAATATTGAATCCTCCCTAATCGGCAGACTTTCCTTTTCTGCCGTGCCTTCTAATCAGAAAGCAAAGACAATTATTGTGAATCCTATTTTGAGGAAGAGTGAATGGAAGTCATATCAATCCGTCCTCTTATCGAACAGAGGGGACTTTGACAAATCAAGGGATATGGGAGTCTCAGCGATATATTTAGACGCCGACATTTCGGCACTGTCCGAAGGAGATATTGTTGAGATTCAGCCAGATGGCAGATTATCTGTTCTTTATCAAATCACATCACGGCATAATGTAATTTTCGCTACATCTAAGTGCAATAGCAATTGCATAATGTGTCCTCAACCCGTTGATAATAGTGAAGGAAGCCTAACTGATAGAAATCTTGAAATCATCTCATTAATGGATAAATGCACGGATGAAATCGCAATAACAGGTGGGGAACCCACTATAATTGGCAAAGACTTGTTCAGGCTAATTCTTGCATGTAAGAAGCTTCTTCCCAGCACATCATTGCTTTTGCTTTCAAATGCTCGAAAGTTTAGTGATTTTGAGTATACGCATTTCTTCAGCAGCCTTCAGCATCCTAACCTTATCCTGGGGACATCACTGTATGGCGATAATGACACTGAGCACGACAGGATTGTGGGTTCTGATGGAGCATTTCATGAAACAGTTAAAGGCATATTGAACCTCGGAACGTTCAGAAATCGAGTTGAGATTCGTACCGTTATACACAAGTATACTTATCAGAGATTAACTCGTATAGCAGAGTTTATCTATCGAAACATGACTTTCGTTAGCCATATAGCATTCATGGGATTGGAAATAATGGGAGCCGCAAAACAAAACTTGGAATCTCTTTGGGTTGAACCGACTGACATCAGGACTGATTTAGAAAATGCCGTGCATTATTTGAATCAGAGAGATATGAACGTCTCCATTTATAATATTCCATTGTGTTTACTGCCACATACATTGTGGAAATACGCCAGGCAATCTATTTCGGATTGGAAAAACTCATTTGCTCTAAGCTGCCATAGTTGTTCGGTAAAGGGAAACTGTTCGGGATTGTTTAATTCAGGGCTTGAACTATATAGTGCATATTTAAAGCCTATTTAATTGAGCAGGATTATTTCCAGAGGATTGAGTTGACATCAATTATTTTTATTGACTGCATCTTCTTGCCACTACCCGAAGTTATATCAACCATTAACATGTTATCTAAACATCCGTAGACTGAGCCTTCAACCACATCTTTATTCTTTAGAGTAATTATGACAACACGATTAATAAGTTTGCAAGCATCTTTTTGCCACTCAGTCGAGGTTTGCCAATTTTTAGAAGACTCTGAAGCTCTTGATGGAGAGGTTGTTGTCGTTGAACCTGAGGAGCCTTTTGGGGAATCCGTTGATGGTGAAGTAGACGATTTTGTTGATGACTCTTCTGCGGGAGTAGAATATGAGCCTGAATAATGTGAAGCATGGGAACGATGGGATGAGTGGGAACGGTGGGATGAGTGTGAACGATGTCCTGCAAATAAATCACCTGATGACATTGTGGATTGTTCCAGAATCAGAGGAGAGGGCTTTGAAATTAACTCAATCTTATCTAAATCAACAATTGCGTTGATATCCCTAATGCTTGGCAATTCTTTTCCATGTGAAGTTGAAGAAAAGAGAAGCACCGAGGCAAAGAAGCTTATCAGCTTATCAACTAATCGTGCCATATAATGAAAATCTGTCCCCCCAATATTGCTTAATTTATATCAAATTAAAGAGATGTTGTCAATCTTATTCTAATAATCACATCACCCCACCTGAATGAACCCCTTCTTTTTTCTCGATGCAATGTCAACCTCAACATCAACAGGATGCGCATCAATGCCGATTACGCTTGCACTGAGAACCTTTGAGAGCATCGTAAATTATATTGATTGGGGACAGGAAAAGCAAGATTCTCTTTATTAGTATTCAGGAAATTAATATTCATTAATGGTGTCAATGAGTTTTCGGAGTATCCCGAAGTCTTTACGATTGAAATCAATGACAAGCCTCGGCAAATCTGCAAGGTCGGTCTCATCGTCCTCGGCGGGCAGAGGACATGACAGGCATATCCGGCCCTGCGGCATGAGTATATCGCGGAACCTTTCATTGAGGTCTTGCACCGCCTGCTCACTGATTGCAGACGAGAGCCTGATTACAAGTTTCTTATCTACAAAGCGCTGGCTGTGGTAACGCTTATAGAAACGGTTGATTCTTTCAACTGCCGCGTCTGCTGAATCAACCCGTTCAAAGGTATAAAAGTCGGAAGCGCTGATATAACCCTCTGCAAGCAACTCCTCCTGGAAAAACTTTATCCATCGGGTCCAGTATGTGCCTCCTGATTCATCCAAAAGCACCAGAGGCAGCGGATTGTGCTTTCCTGTCTGTATAAGCGTGAGGGTTTCCATAGCCTCATCAAGAGTGCCGAATCCTCCCGGGAAAAGAGCAACTGCATTGGTCTCTTTAAGGAATGCAACCTTGCGATTGAAAAAATATTTATAGGTTATGAGACGGGGATTTCCCTCTACTGTTGGGTTTGGGCGCTGTTCAAAGGGCAGTTGTATGTTAACGCCGAAGGAATTTTCCGGGCCCGCGCCTTCATTAACAGCCTGCATTATGCCACCGCCCCCGCCGGTGATGACCATGTAGCCGGCATCAACAAGTTTCCGGCCAAAAAGCTGCGCCATTTTATAAACCGGCTCGCCGGGTTGAGTCCTTGCAGAACCGAAAACAGTAACCTTCCTCTTGTCGCGGTAAGGTCCGAATATCTTGGAAGTGAACCGCATCTCCTTCAAGGTGGAGTTCATGAGCTTGAGATCGGCCTTTTCATAATTCTCCTGACCTGCCTTGAGGGCAGCCAGAATCATATCCCTGATGATTTCGGGATGAGTGATATTGCTTGCGAGCTCAATCAGCTTGTCAATCGAGTCGTCTACCGGCCCGTTATCTCTTGTAAAATGGAGTTTCATAATTGGGACTAAAAAACGCGCAAGGTTTTTATGCCGATTCTGCCTGCTTTTCGTAGATGAGGATAGGTTTTTCCTTTTTGGTTATCGTATCCTCATTAATAACGCATTCCTTTATGCCTTTTTGCGAAGGTATCTCATACATAACATCCAGCATTATTTCCTCGAGGATCGCCCTTAAGCCGCGCGCGCCGGTCTTTCTATGAGTAGCCTTTTTTGCAATTGCCTTTAGAGCGCTTTCCGTAAAGCGCAGTCTCACGCTGTCAAACGAAAGGAGTTTCTGAAACTGCTTTATCAACGCATTCTTCGGCTCCGTGAGTATCTTGACCAATGCTGTCTCGTCAAGCTCGTCAAGTATCGCAACAACAGGAAGCCTGCCGACGAATTCCGGTATCATGCCGTATTTTATGAGGTCTTCGGGCTCTATGAGGCTAAAGACCTCGCCGAGTTTTTGCTCTTTGCTGCCTACAACTTTTGCGCCGAAGCCCACGGTCTTTTTACCGATTCTCTGCTTAACTACATCTTCAAGCCCGATAAATGCGCCTCCGCAGATGAATAGTATATTTGTTGTGTTCACCTGAATGAATTCCTGCTGCGGATGTTTCCTTCCGCCCTGCGGGGGAATATTTGCGGTCGTGCCTTCGACGATCTTTAACAATGCCTGCTGAACGCCTTCTCCTGAAACGTCTCTTGTTATGGATGGATTTTCGGATTTTCTGCTTATCTTGTCTATCTCGTCAATATAAACTATGCCTCTCTGGGCCCTTTCGACATCGTAGTTTGCCGCCTGAAGGAGCTTGAGTATTATATTCTCGACGTCCTCGCCTACATACCCGGCCTCTGTGAGAGTTGTTGCGTCTGCGATTGTGAACGGCACATCGAGAAATCTTGCCAGTGTCTGCGCAAAGAGCGTCTTGCCCGTGCCTGTAGGCCCTATTAAAAGTATATTGCTTTTCTGCAATTCAACATCTGTCTTTGCAGGGCTGTAGATTCTCTTGTAATGATTATGCACTGCCACGGACAAGATCTTCTTTGCCTTTTCCTGGCTTATAACATAATCCTCAAGGAATTGGTATATCTCTTTCGGAGTCGGAAGTTTTGGAAGCGCATGTTTTTCATCTGCAGGATAAAGCTCGTCAGCCATTATCTCATTGCAGAGCTCCACGCATTCATTGCATATATAAACAGAAGGGCCTGCGATAAGTTTTTTTACCTCATCCTGCCCCTTGCCGCAGAATGAACATTTTAAAGCGTTTTCATCTTTCTTTGCCATAATCCTCCAACAAAAAGTTATAAGTTAAAAGTTAGGAGTGAAAAGTTAGAATGTTTTAAAATTCTTAACTCTTAACTTTCAACTCTTCACTTACTTTTTAAACTATGAATGACCTCATCCACAATGCCATATTCCTTTGCCTCAGCGCCGGACATGAAGAAATCCCTGTCAGTGTCTGTCTGTATCTTCTCAAGCGGCTGGGCTGTATGGGCAGCAAGTATTCCGTTCAAGGTTTCCTTCATCTTAAGTATTTCTTTTGCATGGATTTCCACATCCGTTGCCTGTCCATGAAATCCGCCCATCGGCTGATGAAGCATTATCCTCGAATGAGGAAGCGCAAACCTTTTGCCTTTCGTCCCTGCAGAAAGCAGCAAGGCGCCCATGCTCGCTGCCTGGCCTATGCAATAGGTTGCTATATCAGGCTTCACATACTGCATGGTATCGTATATTGCAAGGCCGGAAGACACTATCCCGCCCGGCGAATTTACATATATATGTATGTCCTTATCGGGGTCGTCCGACTGCAGGAACAGCATCTGCGCTATAACCGTGTTGGCAACATTATCATCAATGGCTGTGCCCAGAAATATTATCCTGTCTTTCAGAAGCCGTGAATATATATCATAAGCCCTCTCTGTCCTGCCTGTCTGTTCGATAACAATAGGTATGATGCTCACGCTATTCTCCTTTCTCTACGGTAGCCCTGGAAAGCAAAAGGTCCATGACTTTCTGGCCATACAGGGAATTCCTCAGACCGTCAAGGGAGCCGTCTTTCTGGACATATATTTTCATAAGCGTCTCAGGGGGCATATTAAGCCTCTGGGAGATATCCATTATCTTTTCCTTGAGCTCTTCATCCGTGACTGTTACCCCCTCTTTTTCCCCGATTATGGAAAGTATGACCTCTGCCTTTCCGGTCTTGATCGCTTCGGGTTTAAGCTCGGTGCGGAGCGTCTCTTCGTCTTTGTCTGACTTTCCCGCGCCCTTCACCTCTTTTATCATTATAGAAAGTTCTCTTTCAAGCATTGATTCTGGAACGTCAAATTCATGAACCTTTATAAGCTCTTCGAGTATCCCATCCTTCTGTATCTTCTGCACCTCGTTCTTTTTTGCCTTTTCTATCTCTTCTTTTGCTCCTGTCCTGAGCCCCTCGAGGTTTTCAAACCCCACATCCTTTGCAAGCTCATCGTCTATCGGAGGAAGATTCTTTTTCTTTACTGCCTTTACCGTGTTCTTAACCTTTGCTTTTTTGCCGGCAAGGGCCTTAACATGAAAATTATCCGGGAATGGAGCTTCGACCTCGACGGTGTCTCCGGCCTTTTTCCCTATAAGGCTTTCGGATATCTCCTTTGGAAGAAGCGTTGTGCCGACCTGAAGCGCCTGGTCTTTTGAAGTTGAGGTCTTTTCCTCATGGGTAATCTCATAGTCAACCGTTATAAGGTCTCCGTTTTCTATCTCCTTTTCAGCGACCTCATAAGTTGCCTTCCCTTCCTGTAGTCTTTTTAATGCAGCCTCTATCTCCTCGTCGGAAACACTGACCTGGACGTCTTTCACCTTCAGGTTGGCGTAATTGAGTTTTTCTATCTTCGGCCTTACTTCGAGAGTGAATGCGAGAGACAGCGGGCTGTTCCTCTTGAAATCAATCCCGCCCTCGAGAGCCGGCTGCGCAACAGGGACAAGGGCTGCTTCTTTCAGCGCCTTATCATAAAATTCAGGAATTATTTTTTCTATTGCCTCTGACTCGGCATTCTTCCCATAGTACTTTTCGATTATATTCATCGGCGTCTTTCCGGGCCTGAAACCCGGAATCCTTGCCTTTTGCCTTACTTTTTCAAGAGAATCCTTTATCTGTTTTTCGATAGCCTCTGTTGGGATTTCTATTTTAAGCCGCTTCTTTGTTGAACTGATATCTTCTACTGCTTTAAGCAAAATAGCCTCCTTGGGTAAATTACGGTAGTTATTTACTATAAAATAATGACGGAAACTTAGTCAATTTTTGAGGTCTTGAATTTTGTCCTTGAATCGGCAAACTCCTGAAACCGCATAGCCATTTCAGGCCCTTTTGCCCCTTCCTCGTGCTTGAAAAAAACAAAAGCCTTCTTCCACTTTTGCGAAAAGATGTTTTTCATCCAGCTTGAAAGGTCGGCATCGGTATAATCTGAGCGGCGAAGGCGCAAGTATCCCCACGATGCGGTGCTGATAATCTCTTTTGCCGGATTTTCATCTGAATCCGCGATGCAAAGGCTGCATTTCCCTTTGCGAAGAAGATTAAGAATTTTCTCATCGAGCCACGATGGATTTCGGAACTCAAAAGCGCAGGAGCTGTCTGCGGGAATCAGGGCGAGAAAATCTTTCAACAGAGGCGCGTCTGCGCGAAAACTTTTTGGAAACTGAAAAAGAACAGGCCCAAGTTTTCTACCAAGAGCAGGCAGCGTTCTGAAGATATACCCTGTCTCTTCCTCTACGTTTTTTAATTGTTTCAAGTGCGTTATTATCTGAGGAACTTTGAGGGCAAAGACAAAATTTTCAGGAACCTGCTCAGCCCAAGATGTCAGCACGCTCTCTCTGGGCATGTGATAAAAGGTATTGTTTATCTCCACCGCATTGAGGCGCTTTGAATAGGAGCGGAGCATTTCCTTCGGCTGGATCTTTTCGGGATAGAATTTTCCCTTCCATTCCTTGTATGCATACCCGCTTGTGCCGCTATAGATTTTCATATTTCCCCGGACCTATAAACCGATGAATAGGATGGCACTTATTTAGTCTGCTCAAAACTTGAAGA
>SCSY01000254.1 GCA_004298625.1 Nitrospirota bacterium
CTTACAAAGAATCTCGGCTGCTTTGGGTCGGCAATCAGGGGCCGGAACAGGTCTCCTGTCGGGAGAAAGATATCGCTGGAACCGATGTTGTCTGCCGAAGCGTCCTGCTCAACAGCGCCTGCTGAAAGAGGCAGGAACAGAAGCATTATTATCAGTATAAAAACCTTCATATTGTGTTTATTACCCGAAAAGTATGTCTTATTTATTGTCTTTATGTCAAAGGCGGGGCATGGGAATACCGGCATTGTTTTTATGAGAGGGTTGCCGGGAATCGGAGACGGAAAACAGGATGGATGCAATAATACAGATTAAGGCTGAGACGGACACCGCATTTGTTGTTTTAAATGAATGTGACAGTATACCGATAAGAAAATTTCCTATTGGGGTAAAACCGAGAAATACCAGCGAATAGACGCTTATGACCCTTCCTCTTAAATTATCAGGCGCGGAGAGCTGGATAAAACTATTTGCCGTTGCAAGGAAGCTTACAATTCCCCAGCCTGCGAAAACAAGAAAAATTAATGAGAGCCAGAAGACCTTTGATATGGAAACTGCAAGAAGCGCAATGGAGAAACATATTGCCGAGACCGACATATATCTTTTCTTGTTTTTGATGTCGCTCTTTATTGCAAGTATCATAGCAGCAGAAAAAGCGCCAAGCCCTGTGGCGCTTACCAACAGGCCAAGCCCCCTGGGACCCGACTGGAATATCTCTTCGGCAAAGACAGGAAGAAAGCTCGTGAAGGGAATTCCAAAGAGGCTGAATACAGAGATGAGGATTATCATATACAGGATATCTTTTTGAGCCTTTATAAAATTAAAGCCCTCTGAAATATCCTTCAGGAATCCTTTTGAAGTTGCAGTAATCTCGCCTCTGTTTTTTATTAAAGACAGGGCGATTATAACTGCAACAAAGCTTGCTGCGTTGATATAAAAACATGCCGGCAGTCCAAGATATGCTATCGCAAGACCGGCGATAACAGGCCCTATGATCCGGGCGCCGTTAAATGCGGCAGAGTTAAGCGCTATGGCATTGAGCAAATGCCCTTTCCCAACCATCTCGACAAGAAAGGACTGCCTTGCAGGCATATCAAAGGCATTGACGGTCCCGAGAAAGAATGCAAGCGCAATAACCTGATATACAGTTATGATATTAAGGTCTGTGAGTATGCCGAGCAGGAGAGCAGGCATTATGGACAACACCTGAGTGAGAATTATGAGATTTCTTTTTCTGAACCTGTCTGCTATGATCCCGCCTATCAGGGTAAAAAGCAGTATAGGCAGGGTTGACGCCGCAGCAACGATTCCGAGATAGAATGGCGATTTTGTCAGCGAATATACAAGCCATCCCTGCGCAACAGACTGCATCCACGTGCCGGACAGCGATATAAGCTGACCGAACCAGAAGAGCCGAAAGTCCCTGAAATATAATGCAGAGAATTTTTCAGAATTTTTCATCCTTATATTTTACATGAATTTCAGGATTCGTTTTAAATCCGAAATCACGAATTATTTTTGTCTGTCCCTATTTTTCTTAAATCCTTTCTTATCTGCTATAATTCATCTATCATGGGGGAATTCGTAAAGTCATTTAAGGTTGCTTTTATTTTGATTGCCTGCCTTGCAGTTATGGTTTCTTCATGCGCAAAAAAAGCTGAGAAGCAACAGGAGGTAAAAAAACTTACTGTTGTTACCACATTATTTCCGCTTTATGACTTTGCTAAAAATATAGGCGGACAGTATGCCGATGTTTCACTGCTGCTTCCTCCGGGCGTAGAGCCGCATGGTTTTGAGCCAAGGCCTGAGGATATATTAAAGATAAATAAGGCTGGTGTTTTTATATTTACTGGAGAGCACATGGAGCCCTGGGCGGATAAGATTTTAAAAGGAATAGACAATAAATCTCTGATCATTGTTGATTCAAGCAAGGGCATAACATTAATTGAAGAATCCGGCGAGGACGATCGCGGACATGAAAATAAGGGCAAAATTGAACAAGAGAGCGACCCTCACATCTGGCTTGATTTCGGCAACGCACAAAAGATGGTTGACAATATTCTTGGAGGTTTTATCAAGGCCGATGAAGCCAATGCCGACGCTTATCGTAAAAACGCAGAGCAATACAAAGCCATGCTCTCAGCTCTCGACACCAAATTCCGCGAGGGGTTAGCCTCATGCAGCTCAAAATATTTCATACATGGAGGACATTACGCCTTCGGCTATATGGCCGGGAGATACGGGCTTAATTATATTTCTGCATATCACGGTTTCGCTCCTGATTCCGAACCTTCCGCAAAACGTCTTGCGGAACTGGTCAAGAAAATGAAGAAGCATAATGTTAGGCATGTATTTTACGAAGAGCTTGTTTCTCCGCGTGTTGCCGATACGATAGCAAAAGAAACAGGCGCTAATCTTCTTCGGCTTCATGCGGCCCACAATATAACAAGAGAGGACTGGAATAAGGGAGTGACATTTGCCGGACTTATGAAACAGACACTTATGAATCTGAAGACAGGACTGCAATGCAGATAATCTCTGTTGAAAATCTGTCTGTAAGATATAATTCAACCGATGTTTTCAGCGGCGTTACGCTTGGCGTTAATGCAGGAGATTATGTGGCATTGGCAGGACATAACGGCTCCGGCAAAAGCACGCTTATCAAGGCAATGCTTGGACTTATAGAGCCTGCAGCAGGGAGCGTCAAAATCTTCGGAGCGTCCCCATCCGGCTTTATAAACTGGCAGAAAGTGGGCTATATACCCCAGAGGCTTGTATCTTTCAGTCCGTATTTTCCCGCAACCGTTAAAGAGGTTGTTTCGATGGGGCTTTTATCAGGGAAGAGGTTTCCGAAAAGGCTCTCATCCGGAGACGGTGACGCGATTGACAGGGCCTTATCTTTAATGGATATTGCTGCATTGAAGGATAAAAAGATAGGGGAACTTTCAGGCGGCCAGCAGCAGAGGGTAATAATTGCCAGAGCCATTATCAACGAGCCGGAACTTCTTATACTTGACGAGCCTACAGCCGCGGTTGACCCTGAAACAAGGGAAAGATTTTTTGGTATTATTGACGGCCTCAATAAGAACAAAAATACGACGGTGATACTTATCACGCACGACACCGGAAGCGCGGGCAGATATGCCTCGAAGCTTTTATATTTTGACAGAAGGGTTGTTTTTTACGGCACGTTTAAAGACTTCTGCGAATCAACGAATATGGCCGAGTATTTCGGCCCGGGTTCGCAGCACCTGATCTGCCACAGGCACGATTAAAAAGGGGACTGAGTTTGTTTTAAACTTAAGTTTGTCATTGCCCGACTTGATCGGGCAATCCAGAACATATTTAAGGAACTGGATTCCCGCTTTCGCGAGAATGACGACTTTATATTGAAATAGTAGATGGAGTGATAAATATAAAATGGAATTTATTGAATTTCTGAATTACGGTTTTGTGCAGAGGGCTGTTATAGCAGGCTCGTTTATTGCCGTCCTCTGCTCAATTTTGGGAATGTTCCTTGTGTTGCGGAGGCTTTCGCTTATCGGAGACGGCCTTGCGCATGTGACCTTCGGTGGAGTAGCGCTTGGGCTTCTTTTTAAGGTCTATCCCATTTATGCCTCAATACCTGTTGTGCTTTTGGGCGGATACGGGATTTTGAAGCTTATGGAGAGGGCGCGTCTTTACGGAGATGCTGCAATAGGGATCGTATCCGCAGCCGGTATAGCATTGGGCGTGCTTATTGCAAGCATTGCGGGGGGCTTTAATGTCGATCTTTTCAGTTATCTGTTCGGGAATATACTTGCGGTCAGCAAAGAAGAGGTTGTCCTTTCGGCAGTCATGTCCCTGACTGTGCTCGTAATAATCGGTTTATTTTATCATGAGCTTATCTCTGTGACCTTTGACGAAGACCTTGCAAAGGTGTCGGGCATCAAGACAAAGGCGGTTAATATGCTCCTTGTGATGCTTACCGCTGTTACTGTAGTGCTTGCGATGAGGCTTGTCGGCGTGATGCTCGTCTCTGCGCTCCTGATACTTCCGGCTGTATCGGCATTTCAGGCGGCAAGGAGCTTTAGAAGCGCGCTGATGCTGTCATCAGCCTTCGGAGTATTATCAGTGCTGGCCGGGATATTTATCTCTTTTTCGTGGAACCTTCCTGCCGGGGCAACGATAGTCCTGCTGAACATACTAATATTGGCTGTTGTTTTTCTTTTTAAGAAATTGAGAGGATAGCCTCATTTCGACCGGCTATTCCGTCCAATTCAGTTCATAGACAATTTCCCATGAATTATCCGGCAGGATCGCTTTGGATTTTTCGACAACTGTCAG
>SCSY01000255.1 GCA_004298625.1 Nitrospirota bacterium
ATCGCAATAGATACGGCACATGGCCATACAAAGTCGGTCATAGAGGTGCTGAAGAAGATTAAAAGGAAATTTAATATAGAGGTCATCGCGGGAAATGTTGCAACTGTAGAGGGCACATTAGATCTTATAAGAGCCGGCGCCGATGCAGTTAAAATTGGAATAGGGCCGGGCTCAATATGCACAACAAGGATAGTGGCAGGGGCAGGCGTCCCCCAGATTACTGCGATAATGAACTGCGCCTCTGCGGCAAAGAAATATAAAGTGCCGGTGATCGCTGACGGAGGAATAAAATATTCAGGCGATATAACAAAGGCGCTGGCGGCAGGAGCACACTCGGTTATGATGGGCGGTCTTTTTGCGGGAACAGATGAATCTCCTGGCGAAACGATTTTATATCAGGGGAGAAGTTACAAAGTCTATAGAGGCATGGGTTCATTGGGCGCAATGGAGCAGGGCTCAAAGGACAGATACCAGCAGGCAGGTGTTGAGAGCAAAAAGCTTGTGCCTGAAGGAGTTGAAGGAAGGGTCCCCAACAAAGGCCCGTTATCGCAAAGCATTCATCAGCTTATGGGCGGACTTCGCTCAGGCATGGGTTACTGCGGATGCAAGACACTCAATGAACTGAGGCAGAAGTCAAGGTTCATAAGGATCACAAACGCAGGCCTGAGGGAAAGCCATGTCCATGACGTCGTCGTCACAAAAGAGGCGCCGAATTACAGGACCGAGTGGTAGTTATACATTGAACCTGAAATTGATTATGTCCCCGTCTTTTACTTCATAGGTCTTTCCCTCGAGGCGCAGAAGTCCTTTTTCACGGGCCCCGGCCATATTGCCGTGCGCAATGAAGTCATCGTATGAGACGACCTCTGCCCTGATAAAGCCCCTCTCGATATCGGAATGGATCTTGCCCGCTGCCTTTTGCGCATCCAGGCCTTTTTTAATGGTCCAGGCCCTGACCTCATCTTCTCCCGCAGTAAGAAAGGATATAAGCCCCAATAAGTCATAGCTCACATGTATCAACTTATTCAATGCAGGCTCTTCGATCCCAAGGTCGTCTAAAAATGCCTTTGCCTCATCAGGAGACAACTGGCCTATCTCCATCTCTATCTTCCCGCAGAGGCTCAATACCTTCACCTGTCTTCCTTTAAAAAATTCCTGTAGCCCGGAGGTTATTGCCTTCGTCTTTTCAGAATTCAGATCCTGTTCGCCGACATTCAGAACTATCAACTCCGGTTTTATGGACATGAATTGAAGGTTTCTCATGGTCTTTTGCTCTTCCTCTGAGAAATCCATGTCTCTCAATGCAGTCTCTTTTTCAAGGACTTCTTTGCATTTAATGAGGACCTTCTTTTCCGTCTCATCGGGTTTCTTGCCCCTCTTCAAGCCCTGCTCCATCCTTTCAAGTCTTTTATCAACCAGTTCCAGATCTCCAAAGACCATCTCAAGCTCTACTGTCTCGGCATCCCTGCGAGGGTTTATACTTTCCATGGGATGGGTCACGGACTCATCTTCAAATCCCCTGACAACATGCACGATGGCATCAGCATCTTTTATCAGGTCAAAGACCTTTCTGTTCTGCGCCATGTCTCCTTTTGTGAGACCTATGTAATCAATATATTCAACAGTCGCATGGGTTGTCTTTTTAGGGCTGTAAATCTCGGTGAGCTTACCCAGTCTTATATCCGGAACCTTTACCACACCCAGATGAGGCTCGGCAATAACAGTGGGGTATACTGTTGTCTCCAGGTTTAATCCCGTCAATGCGTTGAATATCGTTGTCTTTCCCGAATTAGCAAGTCCGATAATAGCGATCTTCATTTTTCTCCATCAAGTCAAATAGATTTTAATTAAAACAATCCCTGCGGTATATTTATCCCGAGATGCTGGTAGGCGTGCTTTGTGGCGAGCCTTCCGCGAGGAGTCCTTTCTAAAAAACCTTCCTGCAAAAGATACGGCTCATAAACGTCCTCGATCGTTTCCCTGTCCTCTCTCATCGCTGCCGAGAGCGTGTCAACGCCGACAGGACCGCCGCTGAATTTTTCTATTATAGTCGCGAGGAGTTTTCTGTCAACGTCATCAAGACCCCTTTCATCAACATCGAGAGATGTCAGAGACTCCCTTGTTATTTTCAGGTCAATGGCTCCATCGCCCTTCACCTGGGCAAAGTCCCTGATCCTTTTTAAAAGCCTGTTTGAGATCCTCGGGGTCCCGCGCGAGCGCATCGCGATCTCGTGAGCCGCATTATCCTTAATCTCTATATCGAGTATCTTTGCCGACCTCATAACGATTTTTTTAAGTTCGGAAGGCTCGTAAAACCCAAGCCTGTTTATCACCCCGAACCTGTCCCTTAAAGGGGAGGTGAGAAGGCCGGTCCTTGTTGTCGCCCCGATCAAAGTGAACTTCGGAAGGTTAAGTTTCAGCGTCCTTGCATTCGGCCCCTGCCCGATGATTATATCAAGCTGATAATCCTCCATCGCAGGGTAGAGCACTTCCTCGACAATCCTCGGAAGGCGGTGTATCTCGTCTATAAAAAGGATGTCAAAATCAGAGAGGTTTGTAAGTATAGCAGCAAGGTCGCCCGGCCTTTCGAGCACGGGACCGGATGTCGAGCGTATGTTAACCTTAAGTTCATTTGAGATTATGGTTGCGAGCGTTGTCTTGCCGAGTCCCGGAGGGCCGCAGAAAAGCACGTGGTCCAGCGGCTCATTTCTCTGTTTTGTCGCGGTGATGAATACCTTGAGGTTTTCTTTGATTTTTTCCTGCCCCACAAAATCACTGAAGGTCCTGGGCCTCAGGTTAAGCTCAAAAGATGCGTCCTCGTCCTTTATGGCAGGGCTTAATGTTCTTTCCGCCTCCGCGGATATATGATCGGGCTGCTTGTCCTTGTGGATCATGATGGTAGTTTACAGTTTTTAGTTTTCAGTTGGTAGTCCTTTATCTTTTTCCCGAGTCTGCTGCATTGCCTGTCAGATACTTTAAAGATTCCTTAAGAAGATTTTCTATTCCCTTAATCCCCTTTTTATAAGCCATTTCAAGGGATGCCAGCGCATCTGATTTTTTATATCCGAGGTTTACAAGCGCCGACAGCGTATCTTCAAAGACCCTGTCTCTTGGTTTTTCCGAAGGAGGAAGTTTTTCCCTGAGCTCGAGTATCAGCCTGTGCGCTGTCTTTTTACCGAGACCGGGTATCCTGCAGAGAAGGGCGACATCCTCTTTTTCTATTGCCTCAACGAAATCATTGCGGGATATGCCTGAGAGTATGTTCAATGCCATCCTGGGGCCTATTCCCGTTATGCCGAGAAGTGTGGTGAATATCTTTTTTTCATCTTCATTGGAAAACCCGAACAACTGAAGCGCGTCTTCCCTCACATGAGTATGGATATGTAAAAAAATATCGTTTCCTTCAGAAGGCAGGTTCGAAAGGATGTTTAGCGGGACATTGACCTGATAACCAATGCCGTTGACCTCGACAATTACATTGTCGGGCCTTCTTGAAATAAGCCTTCCTCTTAGTGTGCCGATCATTCCCTTATTTCATACGGGAAGGAACTGTCTTTGAGCGGTTTATTTTGCCGATAGTCCATAAAATCTACTCTAAAAATAAAGAGGCAAAATCCTCGGAGCGAAGCGAGAATGAGCGAAAAGATTGTTCCTTTCCGTATATAATCAATCATAATACTATGCCTCGACAAGCTGCATCGAGATGACTTTTGACACTCCTGGCTCTTCCATTGTTATGCCGTAGATATAATCGGATGCCTCCATCGTTACCCTGTTGTGAGTTATGACTATAAATTGAATGGTGCTTGAAAGTTCCCGCAACATATTCGCAAATCTTGCCGTATTGGAATCATCCAGCGGAGCATCGGCCTCGTCGAGGATGCAAAGGGGCGTCGGTTTTATCAGGAAGCTTGAAAATAGCAGCGATAGCGCAGTGAGCGCCTTTTCACCGCCTGACATAAGGGTTATATTCTGGAATTTTTTGCCCGGCGGCTGCGCGACAATGTCTATTCCCGTCTCAAGTATATTGCTTTCATCCGTCATGATAAGCTCGGCCCTTCCACCCCCGAACAGCTTAACGAATACCTCTGAGAATTTTATTTTTAATTCCTCGAACGCCTCTCTCAGTTTTTTCTTTGTCGTGCTGTTTATCTTTGTGATTGCCTCTTCGAGTTCTGCTATAGACCTGTTGAGGTCTTCCTGCTGTTTTGAAAGAAAATCGTATCTCGTGCTGAGTTCTTCATATTCTTCGAGTGTGCCGAGGTTCACCTGCCCGAGTTCCTGTATCTTTATCTTCAGTTCATTCAGGCGTTCTTCATCCTCAGGCAGCAGGGGCTCAGCAGTCAGCGTATCTATTTCTGCGCCGTAATTCTGTCTTATATTTTCCGTGAGGTTTTCGAGCCTCATCCTGTGCTCGGTCTTCTGGATGTCGAGTTCCGATATTTTTGCCGACAGAGAGTCTACATCGTGTCTCAGCGTCCTGATGCCCTGCTCGTAAGAAAGGAGCCTCTGATTATCCTGTTCAATGGTTTCTCTTTTTTCAGATATTTTTCCCCTCAGGTCATCCGCATTCAAGACTATGCCCTTTATCTTGTCTTGATGCTCCCCTGTCTCTTTTTCTCTCTGTGATATGCGGTCTTCAACGGACTTCATCTCATCGTTTACGGAATCGTTTTTCCGTAACAGTTCTTCGATAGCGCCGGCGACTGAGTCCTTCTCTTTCTGTATCGCCTCTGTTTTTTCCCTGAGGGATGTTATTGAGAGCCTCAGGTCCGTTATCTGCACGCGCTGTTCTTCATAATTTACTTTTTCCAGGGTTATCAGCGCGAGAAGGTCGGACATGTCTTTTTCTGTAATAGCCCTTTTTGATTCTTCTGCGTTTATTACTGCTCCCTTTTCAAGGAGAAGTTTTTTAAGCGCTTCTTTTTCCCTTGCAAGTTCTTCCAGCTCAATCGAGAGGTATGCAAGTTTTCTATCTATTCGTTCTTTTTCTTCGCGGTAGTTTTCAGAGGTAAGCTTGGAGAGCGACATCTCCTTTTCCGTATTAACAATGACGGACTCAATATCATGGAGGCCTGCTTCTTTTTCTGCAATCCCCAGTTGCAGCCTGTTAAAGTCCTCCTGCATGCGGGCTATGGAATTTTTCTTCTGCTCGACTATTTCCTCTATCTCCCTGATCTCTCTTTTTCTTTTGAGAACTCCCCTGCCCTCTCCGCCGATGACTGCCCCTGAAGGTTCCACTATCTCGCCGTCAAGAGTGACAAAGACCGTTGAATGCGGGATATTGAATGTTGAATGAAGTTCAAGAGCCGTTCTCAGGTCTTTTACGATCAGGACATTGGACAGGAGATTTTTAGCTATGTCTGTAAACCCGGCATCTGCCTTTACGAAATCTATTGCCCTGCCTATTATGCCTGCAGGCGCGTCTGCCGCACTCTCAACTGATTTTGGGGCAAGGGGCATGAAGGCCATTCTGCCGACGCCCTTTGCCTTTAATGTTGAAACGGCAAGTTCTATATCCTCTATAGATTTAAGTATGAAAGAGTTAATCTTTTCCGAAAGGGCATTTTCAACAGCCTTTTCATATTCAGGTTCAACGCTGAGAATATCAGAGAGAGATGAGATGATGTGGAGATTTGAGCCCTCGGAAAGAATCTCGCGTGTCGGGGCGTCGAGGATGAGTTCTCTCAGGGATTCCAGGCGGGATATATTTGAGGCGATATCTTCCTTGGTTCCTGATAATTGATCCCTGAGATTCTCGATTTTTTCCCTGGCCGAGGAGATCTCCGAGATATACAAGCCCTTTTTTTCATTAAGCATGAGAATATCATTGTTTTTACTCCTGAGCGAACCCTCAACGTCGTTTATGGAGAAATCTATCTCATTAAGGATTCTCCGTGAATCCTCGGACTCTTTTATCAAGGCAGTCTCTTTTCGCTCTAATGCCTCGAGCGACGTCTGCATCCTGTCTATCTCATTCCTGAGATTGCTCAGTTCTTCGGATATCCTGAATATTTCCCTCCTCTTTGCCTCTACGATACCTTCTTTTTCTCCGAGTTCATTTTCGAGCGTCTCAATAAGCTCATTCTTGATCTTGAGCTCCTCTTTAAGCCCGTCTATATCCGTAGAAAGTTTTGTTTCTATGCTGTTTAATTCTTCCTGTTTTTGAGACAGTTCTGCTTTTTTTGTCCCGAACTCGTCTTTCATGGAATGCAGTTTCAGAAGATATTCTTTCAGGTTATCGCTGTCGGTATTCGATACGGCAATCAATCTCTCGGTCTCGGCTATGGCCTTTTCCATGTCCCTGAATTCCTGCTGAAGATTCTCAAGGAATCTTTCTTTTTCGAGGAGTTCGAGGCGGTCTTTTTCCGCCGTGTTTTCGATGCTCGTAAGCTCTGTCCTTTTTAACGCCTCGTTCTCTTTGAGGGCATTATATTCAGCAAGTATTCTTTCGAGGGACTCTTTGAGGTTCTGGTAATCCCTTTTTGCCGTCTTAAGCTCTATGTCCCGCATTTCAGATGACAGCTTTTTATATCTCTCGGCCTTTTTTGCCTGCCGGTCAAGGGCATTTATCTGTCTCTTTACTTCAGAGACAATGTCGTTGATCCTCTGGAGATTTAATCTTGATGATTCGAGCTTGTTCAGCGCCTCTGTCCGTCTCACCTTATATTTCATCACGCCTGCGACTTCCTCTATCAGGAATCTCCTGTCCTGAGGTTTTGAACTGAGTATCGCCGCTATTCTGTCCTGTTCGAGTATCGAGTAGCTTTTGACTTCAAGTCCTGTGTCGAGAAACAGGTCTTTTATATCTTTTAGCCTGCATACAGTCTTGTTTGCCATATATTCACTTTCACCGGATCTGTAGAGCCGTCTCGTAACGGATGTCATATTCATGGAATCATCTCCATTGTCCCGGGTCGGGTCGCCTATCCCCGACATGACAAGGGTAACCTCGGCCATGCCCTTCGGCTTCTTTATTGCAGAGCCGTTGAATATCACTTCCTCCATCTTTTCGCCCCTGAGGCTCTTTGCGCTCTGCTCGCCGAGGACCCATCGGAAGGAATCAACGATATTGCTCTTGCCGCAGCCGTTGGGGCCGACGATGCAGGTTATCCCCGGATGGAGATTGAACGCAGTTCTCTCGGAGAAAGACTTGAAGCCTATAAGTTCGATTTTTTCTATGCGCATAAGAAATTAAGAATAAAGAAAGATTGAATTTTATCTCATGTAGTATAACTTAAGAATTTGTTCATGACAAGTCTATTTGTTTGACCGTGTCAAGCCAAAATAGAAATGTCCTGTTTCTACCAAAATAG
>SCSY01000256.1 GCA_004298625.1 Nitrospirota bacterium
CGACTATATAGAGCCCGCTCAGGGAAGATTCGTATATGCTGTTGACTATATACTTAAAACCTTCAAGGTCTCTTTTGAGTTTCAGCTCCGAAAGAAATGAATCATTAAGCTTAAATCCGAAATGCGACATTATGACCTCGCATTCAAACCTTCTGCCGTCCTGAAGCTCTATTGCCTCCATCTTTTCTTCTCCGATTATCTTCACCGGGCGGCCTATTATCAGGGGGATATGCTCCTCCTCCAATTCTTCTTTATATTCTTCCGGGGTCTTGTCGGTATAGAGGATGAGAGTTATGTCCTTTGTGAACATCTCCCTCATCGCGATCGCAAGGTGGACTGTTTTAATCGAATTTCCTATTATCACAAGTTTTTTGTTGGTTGTCTTGTACCCGTCACAGTCAACACAGGTAAAAAGGCTTATTCCAAGAAACTTATATAGGTCCTCTATCTGGGGCAGATTGTCACGGACCCCCGATGAGACTATTACAAACTTTGAAAGGTATTTTTTATCTCCGGCATATATCTCAAAATAATCTTTTTTGAGCACCTTTGTAACAAGTCCCTGCTCGATCCCGACATTGAAACTTCTTGCCTGCTCCATGCCTGTCTCGATAATCGCCTGTCCCGATATTTCCCTCTGCGTCAAAAAATTCTCGATATGTTTTGCATGCTGTGTCCTTCCGCCGCCCCTGTCTATAAGGAGGACGTCTCTGTTATACCTGCCGAGGTAGATTGCTGCCTGCAAGCCTCCCGGTCCCGCGCCTATAATTATGCAGTCGTATATTTTTTCTCCTGCCATATCAAGATTCTATCATACTATCAACGGATTTATGCCAACCGTTTGAAATAACTGAAAATTTTATCCCTTGCAATATCAGATGCTTTAGATATAATTGAAAATAAAAGCACAATATTTATTGTCAGGAGGAAATTATGGCAAAGAAAGAATCAAAAGAACTGACAAAGAAGGAAACCCCGCTTGCATTAAAACCGCATCCATAACTTTGAGCTATTGCCCTATGAATTCGATGCAGTCTTTTGCAACCAGTCTTCCGATTGACCTGCTGCTGTATACGGCATTTTCTATCTTTCCATCAGTCCCTACAATAAAACCTGTTGCGTGTATGTAATTTTCTTTCTCATTATAGAAAGCGCCTGTAAGAGCAGATATCTCTTTGGGCTTTAATCCATACCCTATTTTAAATGTGAGCTTGTATCTCTCGACGGTCTCAAGCGCCTTATCCCATGTATCTGCTGAGGCCGCGATTACTTGAATATTCTTCTTCTCGAATTCAGGCATATTTCTCTGGAAATCCAGCAACTGCTGGCGGCAGAAGATTCACCAATGGCCGCGATAGAATAAAAGCACATTCCATCTTTCCCCGAAATCCTCTGGAAGGGCAATAGATTCTCCCCCCACAATATCAAATTTTAATTCAGGGAACGCATCGCCTGTATCCAGAATTCTGCAATCGGCGCGAGACATAGACCTCCTTTTGAATCAAAGCCTGCTTGTAAGATTATATCAAACTATTGCTTCATGTTTAAGGGAAAATCGTATATAATTTTAAATATGACTAAAGGAGGCAATTAATTTATGGCAAGGTATACTATAGACCCCGACCACTCTGTAGCTGCTTTTTCCGTCAGGCATCTGGCGATCGCAAATATCCGCGGCCAATTCAATAAGCTTAGCGGCGTTATTAATTTTGACAGGGACAACATCTTCCGTTCTTCTGTTGAGGCTGAAATAGATGCGGCAGGCATAACAACCGGAGTAAAAAAGCGCGACGCTCACCTTCTCAGCCCGGATTTTTTCGATGTTGAAAAATATCCGAAGATAACTTTTAAAAGCACAAAAATCGAGGTCACAGGAGATAATCAGGGCAAGGTTACAGGGGACCTCACTATTCACGGCATCACCCGTTCCGTAACAATGGATGTGAAATATTCCGGCCCTGTGAAAAGCCCTTTGGGGGGCGAGATAAGCCTGGGCTTTACGGCAACGACGAGTATAAATCGCGAAGACTTTGGGATGACGTGGAATGTGCCTCTTGATAACGGAGGCATTATGGTGGACAAGGATGTGCAGATTACGATAGACATAGAGGCAGACCTGACCGGGGGAAATTAACTTTTATTTTATATATCCGGAAATCTCTTTCTCGAAATCTTCGATGCGCTTAAAGTGTATTGTTTTAAGACCTTCGGCTGAGGCCCTGTGTATGTTTTTTATATTGTCGTCAACGAATAGAACCTCATCGGACATAAGCCCCAGTTTTGAGCAGACATCACGGAATATCGTTGAATCCCTTTTTCCCTTCTTAAGATAAAATGAGTTGAATACATAGTCGAAATAGTGAAAAAAAGGAGTCTTTTCATTAAGCTCGTCAAGCCAGTTTGTCTGGTCGCTCAGCATTGCGGTGATAAGGCCTGAGGTTTTTATATCTTTAACGTAATTTAGCATCGCAGGCCTTAAGACAAACCTTTTGAGTATATCTTCCCTTATTTCCCTGTTGCTCCGGGCAATGCCGGTCTTTCCTCTTAAGGCGTCAAGGTAAAATGATTCATCCGACATCCCGAGCACATAACCTGTCTCATAAATAAGGTCTTCCGCAAGAGAAAAAAATTTGTCCGGGTCAAGCCTATTTTCAGCGGCAATAGCCTTTAGCCCCTCCCTGAAGCCCTCTTCTGCGAGCACCCCGCCGAAATCAAAAATCACTGCCTTTATCATGATTAATTAATATATCACCAAATCCGCGCTCTGCCAAGCAAGAACTTTGCAGTCTTGACATCAGTTCCATGTGTGGTATTCTTAGACGTATGAGGGCATTGATTATAAGCGCGGACAATTTCGAGGATACGGAGCTTCTTGTTCCTTATTACAGGCTAAAAGAAGAAGGCTTAGAGGTTGATGTCGCATCGCTTAAAAAAGGAAAAATAAAAGGAAAACACGGCTATGAGGTTGACGTCGCCAAAACCCTCGAAGAGGTTAAACCCGAGGACTATGACATCCTTGTTCTACCGGGAGGCAGGGCTCCTGAAGTCATAAGAAAAGAGGAAAAAGCAGTAGAGCTCGCAAGACATTTTTTTAAAAAAAATAAGCCTGTCTCTGCAATATGCCATGGCCCTCAGACATTGATAACAGCAGGATTATTGAAAGGCAGACATGCGACGTGTTATAAATCCGTTGCAGGCGAGCTGAAGAGCTCCGGAGCGATATACGAAGATAAAGAAGTTGTTGTTGACGGAAACCTCGTAACCTCGAGACAGCCCTCGGACCTTCCCTCCTTTCTAAAAGAGACGATGCAGCTGCTTAAAAGGCTGAAGAAATAAGACGAATGAAAAAAATTCTTATAGCAGACGACGACCTGGAAGTAAGGACAACCCTTTCCGAGCTGCTTGAAATTGCGGGATACTATACGGAAATTGCGGTCTCCGGCAGGGAGGCGATAAAAAAGGCTGCTGACGAAGATTTTGATGTTGTGCTGCTTGATCTGGTAATGCCGGATATGAGCGGCATCGAGGCGCTTACAGAGCTTAAAAGGATCAGGCCGAAGGCAAAGGTGATTATGATCAGCGGCTTTGCAACAATCGCTAATGCAGTGGATGCCATGAAAAAAGGGGCCAGCGATTATATTGATAAACCCTATAAAAAAGACGAACTGCTTATTGCGGTAAGGCGGGCGCTTGAAGAGAAAAAGTTCGATCAGGAGATAAAGGCGTTAAACCTGGAACGGGCCCTTTTTTCTTTGTCCAATCCCATAAGAAGAAATATTGTAACTGCGCTGAAATCCGAACCTAACAAGCATTTTATGGAAATCACGCGGGAACTCGGCATAGAAGACCATACGAGGATAGTTTTTCATCTGAAGACCCTTAAGGATGCGGGAGTGGTGGAACAGGATGAAGGAAAATCTTACTCTCTCACAAAGGGAGGAGAAAAAATATTGGAATTCATCAGGATTTTAGAAGGCTATTTTTCCGAATAAACTCAAGTTCTCTCCTGCCGAGACTCTCTGTTTGCCACTGTTGGTTGTGTGAAGACTTTTTCACAAAACATGCAAATCCGTC
>SCSY01000257.1 GCA_004298625.1 Nitrospirota bacterium
TATAAAACAGGGCGGGCTGAAAATAGATGACCAAAAATGCGATAACCCTGATGCAAAGCTCAAAAAAGGTGATTATCTTTTCAAGGCAGGAAAGAGGAAATTTTTGAGGGTTGTCGGTAAGTGAAGTTATCTCTCAACTTGCTATGTCGCCGTTAACAGGCCTGATGTCTTTGCCGTAGACTTCGTCAAGAATCTCTTTTGCGCCTTTTGAAAGCAGGTCTTCCGCAAGTTTGAGTCCGAGGGATTCTGCATCTTTGGGATTTCCTTCTATATGGCTCTTGATAATCCTGTCACCCGAAACACTCCCAACAAGGCCGTCCAGCACAAGCTTGCCACCGGCAAGCTTTGCATGCGCTGCTATCGGCACCTGACAACCGCCTTCAAGTTTCTTTAGGCATGCACGCTCTGCTCTGACACAAACAGATGTCTCAGGATGATTCAATGGAGAAATAAGCTTATTTATAAATTCATCGTCAACCCTGCACTCGATGCCGATTGCGCCTTGGCCTATTGCCGGAAGGCTTATTGAAGGCTCTATTGTTTCCGTTATCCTCTCTGCCCATCCCAGTCTCTTTACCCCTGCTGCCGCAAGAATGATTGCGTCAAATTGTCCTTCATCTAGTTTTCTTATCCTGGTATCGAGATTTCCTCTTAATTGCATAATCTTTAAATCAGGCCTGATGCTGAGCAACTGAGACGAACGCCTTAAGCTGCTTGTCCCTACAGTCGCGCCCTGCGGTAAGTCTTGAAATTTTTTTATTTTCTTTTCGCTAACCCCTGACCCCTGACCCCTAATCCCTGCAGTTATAAACGCGTCACGCGGGTCTTCCCTCTTGCATATTACGGCAAGGTAAAGCCCTTTCGGAAAATCAGTGGGCACATCCTTCATGCTATGGACGGCAAGGTCAGCCTCTCCCCGTAGTATCGCTTCTTCTATCTCCTTCACAAAAAGCCCTTTGCCGCCGACCTTTGCAAGCGGCACATCAAGAATCTTGTCGCCCGTTGTCTTTATCTTATTGAGTTCGATAGTCAGATCAGGATTTAACTTTAAAAGCTCGGACTTCACCCATTCAGCCTGCCAGAGAGCAAGCTTGCTTCCGCGAGTGCCGATTATAACTTTCTTTTTTGCCAACTAATTTATCTCTCTTTCTGTAATGTCATTCCTGTGAAAACAGGAATCCATGTCTTTTATCCCTGTTTATAAAAATGTCTGGATTCCCGCCTGTGCGGGAATGACAGATAAACAGTAGTTTTATAGTATAATATCTTAACAGAAAAAGCTTCAAGGAAGCCCTAAAATTGATAAAATCACTTCAGCCGACAGGATTAACCTTTCGCTCATTCTCGGTCGTTCCGACCTCCGAGGATTTTGCCTCTTTATTTTTATATGAAATATCCCGGACTATCGACAAAATAAGTCGCTCAAGACCAACCCCTTCGTCTTTTAAAAATCAGAATGCTTGCTAAAACCAAGAATAAAGTCCTTTCAGGCAAACGACTCTCAAAAGAAGACGCAATAAAGTTATTTGAGACCGATGATATCTTTACGCTCGGAAAACTTGCATCCTACGCCGCAAGAAAGAAAAACGGCAATAAGGCATATTTCATTAAAAATATCCATATTAACCCGACAAACATCTGTGTGAACCGCTGCAAATTCTGCGCATTCAGCCGCTCAAAGGGCGAAGAAGGCGCGTATGAAATGACTATTGATGAAATTATCCATAAGCTACGAGCTATGAGCTATGAGCTACAGCCTCCTTACAGCGAAGTCCACATCGTAGGCGGCTTGCATCCTGACTGGCCTTTTGAATATTACCTTGAGATGATTTCGAGAATAAAAAAATATTTTCCGAAGATATGCATAAAAGCATTCACTGCGACAGAGATAGATTATTTTTCGAGGATAAGCGGGAAAGGCATTGTTGAAATATTAACGGAACTTAAAAGACACGGGCTTGATACAATGCCAGGCGGAGGCGCTGAGATATTCGATATTGGCGTAAGAAACCAGCTTTGTCCCGAGAAACTTTCAGGGGAAGGATGGCTTGCTGTAATGAAGGCTGCGCATAAGGCAGGGATAAAGACAAATGCAACCATGCTCTACGGGCATGTGGAAAATTACGGGCAGAGGGTTGACCATCTGTTGAGATTAAGAGAGCTTCAGGACAAGACAAAAGGGTTTCAGGCATTCATACCCCTTGCATATCATCCGAAGAACAATGAGATAGGCGGCACATATTCATCAGGGATAGATGACCTTAAGACAATAGCTGTGAGCAGGCTTGTCCTTGATAATTTCTCTCATATAAAGGCTTACTGGATTATGCTTGGAGAAAAACTTTCGCAGGTTGCGCTCTTATTTGGGGCTGATGATATTGACGGAACTATTATTGATGAAAAGGTTACTCATTCGGCAGGAGCGCTCAGCAGCAAGGGACTTACTGCCGGCGAGCTGATAAATATGATTAAGAAGGCAGGGAAGGTTCCCGTTGAAAGGGATAGTTTTTACAGAAAGTTAAAAGTTAAAAGTCAAAAGCGAGATGTTAATGAATAAACATAAACGCATAACAAAAAAGGAAGGGCTTGCATTACTGAAAAACTCTGACCTTCTCGGCCTTGGGGAGTGGGCTGACGGGATAAGAAAAGGTTTGCATCCTGAAAAGACTGTAACTTTCATTGTTGACAGGAATATCAATTACACAAACATCTGCATAAATAAGTGCACATTCTGCGCATTTTGGAGAGATAAAGAAGACAGAGATGCTTATGTTTTAAATAAAGACGAGTTATACAAAAAAATACAAGAGACAATAGCGCTCGGCGGCACACAGATTCTCATGCAGGGCGGCCTTCATCCTGATTTCGACATCGAATATTACATTGATCTGCTTAGGTCAATAAAATCCCGTTTTGCTATCAATGTGCACGGTTTCTCTCCGCCTGAGATATGTTACATCGCAGACAAGTCAGACCTCACAATCAAAGAGACCTTAAATATTTTAAAGGCTGCCGGTCTTGACTCGATACCCGGCGGCGGCGCAGAGATACTCTCTGACAGGGTGAGGGAAATATTAAGCCCGAAAAAAATAAAATCATCCTCATGGCTTAAGGTCATGGAGAATGCTCATATGCTTGGCATGAGGACAACAGCAACCATGATGTTCGGAAGCGTTGAAAAACCGGAAGATATTATCGAGCATCTTGAGGCAATAAGAAATTTACAGGATAGAACAGGAGGCTTCACCGCATTCATACCATGGACTTTCCAGCCGGGAAACACTGAATTAGGGTCAAAGGGTCAAAGGGTCAAAGGGTCAAAGGAGGGGACTGTCCCAGATTTACGGACGGAGAGAAGCGAAGTCGTAGAACCGGGACTGTCCCCGCATGCTGCAACTGCCATTGAGTATTTAAGAGTGCTTGCACTTTCAAGGCTATATCTCGACAACATAGAAAACATTCAGGCCTCATGGGTTACGCAGGGATTAAAGATAGCTGGGGTGGCCTTGAGGTTCGGGGCGAATGATTTCGGTTCTACGATGATAGAGGAGAATGTTGTCGCGGCGGCAGGCGTGAGCTACAGGGTCTCGATGGAAGATATAATCCGCACTATAAAAAATACAGGGTTCAAGGCAGCGCAAAGAGATACCTACTACAATATACTCAAAGAGTTTTAGCCGCTGCATTCACCTGCCGCACATTAAACAGAAGGGACGATCTTTTCACCCATTCTATACTTCAAACTGATCCAAATAACCTTCGCGGATTAATTTGAAACTTCCAGTGCCTGTATCGAGACCGTATATATTGAAGTTGGTTTTTATATCGAAGCCTTCGAGATGAACCGCGATATTTATCGAGGCCGAACCTTTCCCTGTGCTTTTGACTCGATGGAAAACAAGGGTTGGCCATGAAAGCATCACGCCGCCGCTGTAAATTACGCTCCCGTCTTCCCGCTTTATTCCATCTGCCGAGATAATAAATCTTTCAACTCTGCCGAGCTTTTTTGTATAAAGCTCCACAAGACGCTCTCCTGACAGCACAACAAGATTATCCTCCTGATGGGGGTGCATATACCACGGGCGCTCAATATCTCCAACCGCGCCCGGAGAGACGGCATGCGGCTTATGTATGACCCTGTCAATGGCATCAATCCCCGGAATCAGTTTCAAAGGGACAAAATCGAATGTGACTTTTTCTGTCTTGCGGAATATCTTTAGCGGCGAAATTTTGTAAAGACCGCTGACTTCTTCTATCACTTTTATCTGGGGCATATTCTAAAGCCTCCTGCCCTCTGCCTCTGCAAGAGCTGTCTTTGCCTTTGTAATACGCTTGTAATAACTCTTAGCCTTAGCCGCATTCCCTGAGGCAATTGCCTTATGAAGGTCTCCTTCGAGCTCTGCAACCTCAAGCCTTCTGTAATAATCGAGCGACTCCTTCATGTGCGCAAGCACGATCATTCCCGTAATCACAGGGTGATTATTAGTCACATTTGCCTCTTTATACATCATGCCGTGCTCAAGCTCGACCTCAAGCCCGATGCGGAACTGCTCAGGCTCAATTTTCATGCTACGTGAATCTATCTCCTTTAGAATCCTTTTTGCCTCTTTCAGGGAAACCTTGTAATCCTTCATCTTCGTCCAATCTCTTAATCCTAATGCCTTGCAAACTCTCTGCACCTCGGGTTTGGTCACATACTCAGGCAGTTTCATAATCCCTCCGTTTTGAATTATATTTTAACTACTTAACTCTTCCATCCACCATTTCCAAAATCCTGTGGCATTGTCTTGAGAGGGATTCGTTGTGGGTTACGATTACGAATGTGATGCCTTTTTTCTTATTGAGTTCAAGAAGCAGATTGAAAAGTTCCTCACCTGTGTGTGTATCGAGGTTTCCTGTCGGCTCGTCTGCAAAAACAACCTTTGGCTCAAGTATCAATGCGCGCGCAACTGCAACGCGCTGCTGCTCGCCTCCGGAAAGCTCCCCAGGCCTGTGGTTTTTTCTTTCAAACACCCCAAGTTCACGCAGAAGTTTTTCCGCCTTTTCTTTAACCTCTTCGAGACTTGACCCTTTGACCCTTTGACCCTTTGACCCTATATTTATCAGTCCCGGCATCATTACATTCTCAAGCGCAGTAAATTCCGG
>SCSY01000258.1 GCA_004298625.1 Nitrospirota bacterium
ACAACAGCAAGCTTTATAACACAAAGACCTTCCCCTTTGCCTGCTGAAAAATCGGTAAAGCCTTCGGATTACACGGCTTTTTTCAGCGGCAGAGAAATGCCGTTAAGCCGCATGTTCGGTCTGGAAGTGAAGACAATTATGATAGACCCGGGGCATGGCGGTTCCGACTCAGGCACTACAGGGAAAATGGGGACAAAGGAAAAAGATCTTACGCTGGACATAGCGAAACGGCTGAGGGAACGGCTTAAAAAATACGGGCGTTATAATATTCTGATTACACGCGAACAAGACACAACTCTTCCATTAAATCAAAGAGTGGAATTAGCCCGCTCCAGCAGGGCAGACCTGTTTTTATCCATACACCTGAATTACCTGCCTTCCAAGCCCATAAATATCATCGAGACTTATTATTTCGGACCGTCTGACGACGACAAAACACTAAGACTTGCCGAAAAGGAGAATGCAGGCTCGCATTACGGCTTGAGCGATTTCAAGGAGATTATCGAAAAGATCGGCGATACGTTGAAGCTCCAGGAATCCAGAGAGTTTGCGGGCTCCATACAAAAAAATCTTTTTCTGAACAGCAAAAAACAAAATGCAAACATTTATAACTTCGGCGTCAAGAGAGCGCCGTTTGTCGTCTTGCTCGGCGTAGACGTCCCTGCGGTCCTGGCAGAGGTCTCATGCCTCAGTAACAGAGACGAAGAGATAGAACTTAATACTGAAAGCCACAGAGAAAATATTGCGCGTTATCTCGAGGCCGGCATACTGGATTATCTAAATAAAGGAGAGGCAAGCTATGAAGCAAAAAGAAGCTCAGAGAGAAGGTAATATCTTATTCGCAGGAATTGACCTCGGAACCTCGAGGAGTTCGATCTCTGCAAGTAATGGAACAAGGGAATGGATTGAGAGTTATGTAGGCTGGCCCAAAGACTTTATATCTTTGCAGGTAGTAGGGAAGCCCGTCCTCTTTGGAGCAGAAGCCCTTAAAAACAGGCTCTCGCTGGACCTCTGCAGACCCCTCGAACACGGAGTAATAAAAGAGGGCATTGAAAAAAGCGAGGAGGCGGTTAAAGAAATAATAAAGTTTCTTATTGAACTTGCAAAACCCCAGCCTGAGCAGAAGATATATGCCGTAGTGGGGGTGCCTGCCGATACGCTGAAGGTAAACAAGCTTGCAATCAGAAAGGCTGTATCGGAATTTGCGCATTCACTGATGGTTGTCTCGGAACCATTTGCAGTGGCTTATGGAATGAACCTGCTTAATAATTCACTGGTAATAGATATAGGCGCCGGCACAACCGACTTGTGCATTATGCACGGCACCATACCATCCGAGGAGGATCAGAAAACGATATTGACGGCCGGCGATTACATAGATGAGCAGCTTTACAGCTATCTGATCGAGAAATACCCTAATTCAAAATTCAATAAAAATATGGTCCGCCAGTTCAAGGAGCAATACAGCTTTGTAAGAGAGATACCGGACGATATTCGCGTGGAACTCCCGGTGGACGGGAAACCTGTTATGCATGACATTAAAAATGAGGTCAAACGCGCCTGTGAAAGCATACTGCCTGCGTTGGTGGAAACAACAACCGAGATGATAGCAAGATTTGACCCCGAGTTCCAGGTGAAAATAAAAAATAATATCGTGCTCGCAGGCGGTGGCAGTCTTATCAGAGGCCTTCGTGAATATTTGCAGGATGCGCTGAAAGAATACGGCCCATGCAACGTGACACGCGTGGAAGACCCGTTATTTTCGGGTTCAAACGGCGCGCTCAAATTGGCGCAGGATATGCCTGCAAAATACTGGGAGCCGTTATAATAAAAAAAGTTAAAAGTTGAAAGTTATAAGTTAAGATTATTCGGATTTTAACTCTTCACTCTTAACTTACTTGTTAAGGAGAAATTATGTTAGGCGAAACAATCCTTGTAATTGACACCGACACAGAGACCACTCAGCAGATTGTGACAACCCTTGAATCCGAGGACTATCTTGTTTTCACAGCCCAAAACGGGGAAGTCGGCCTCACAATGGCAAAAAAAGTTAATCCTTTATTGATATTTGTAAATCCCGCCATGACCGGCGAAAGCGGTTTGGAGGTCTGCAAGACAATCCATGGCACGGAAGCCCTCAGGAACATTCCAATTGTCGTAATTTCAACCTTTGAAGGAGCTACAGACCCTCGTTATACCGCCTTATACGGCATTGTCGGTTCCCTTAAAAAGCCTTTCAGCCCCGAAGAACTTGTTTCAAAGACTAAGAAGGTCCTTTCCATGGAACCTTTAGACGCCCAGCCCGCAACCGAATTCGAGCAGCCTGAAGCAGAATATGATTCAGGCTTCGATATAGGAGAAAAGACCATAGTAAGAGGACAGGAGCTGCCCGAGCCTCAATTGGCAATGCCCGACCTTGAACATGAGGTTTCTCGAAACCAAGAGGCGGATTTTTCAGATAGGACAGCAGTAAAGACAGTGCAAGATATGGATTTTGCCGATAAGACCGTGGTAAAGACGAAAGAAGATATTGACTCTTTCTCTGATAAGACTCAGCCGGAGCAGATAAAAAGTGATGCGGAAGAAGAAAAAACCGATTACATACATAACCCTGATAAAAAATCTGATGAGGGGACAAGCGGAGGGCGCGAAAGAACTTATGTGCTCAAAAAAAACATAAGGAGGAGAGGAATGGGAAACAGATTGATAGTTCCAATAATTGCAGCAGTCGTCATTATTTCGCTCGGCGGGGCCGGGTTCTTCTTATACAAGAAAAATATGCTTCCATGGATAGGGAAAAAGGCCCAAACCCCTGTTGCTGTCAAGCCTGTCCAGCCTGTTCAACAGGCAACCGTTAAAGTCCCTCCCCCCCAGCAACAACAACCGGCTAAAGCTGCGCCTGTGACACCACAAGCTCCTGCGTCTAAGGCTGTTCCTGCTCCTGCGGCCAAACCCGTGGTTAAAATACCGCCTAAACCTGTTGTGCCTGTTACGCCTGTTGCAGCCAAACCTGAGCTAAAACCAACAGGCAAAGGACTATTTTCCGTCCAGATAGGAGCCTTCAAGAATTCAGCCAATGCAGAGGCCCTTTCAAAAGAACTAAAGGCAAAAGGCTATGATTCATTCGTCAGAACGGGAATGAAGGGAAAGGAAGCTATTTTCAGAGTGCTGATAGGCAAATATGAAAACATCAAGAGTGCCTCAAAAATGGCAAAAGACATCAGCGCAAAAGAAGATATAAAGGCGGTAGTCTTTAAAGACTGAATCAAAGTTCTATAATCTCCGCCTCCATTTTGTTTAAATCAACGATGGCTGCGGTTGGTTTTCCGTATAGCCAGCCGCAGACTTCTCCGGGATTGAGAAGAAGGGTATTTTTTATTTTTTTTACCAGGGGCTCATGAGTGTGACCGAAAACTACGAGGTCGAAATGCCCGCTCTCTGCGAGGGCGTCAACAATATGATGTTCATGCACAACCACTATCTTCCTGTTATTCAGTGTAATCTTCAGGGGGGCATTTTTTACACAGCCTTCCGACCTCTTCTGAAGTAGCAGCTTATCCCCGTCATTATTGCCGAAGATCCCCGTATATTCACACCTGAGCTCATTGAACTGCCTCAGGGTAAACGGGGACGTGATGTCTCCTGCATGTATCATGAACTCAATATTTTTACTGTTGAAAAGTTCGACCGCCTTCTTTGTCATAGGCAGGTTGTCGTGCGTGTCGGCAATAATTCCAATGATCATTTCCGGTTCCTCTCTATTGGACTAAGTAGCGCTTCACCGTGTTTTCGAGGCCGATCCGTATCATCATTATGGCTATGGACGCAAGAAGTATAGCCATTATCTTTGATAAGGCCGCAATCCCGCCCTTTCCGAAAATCCGCATAATAGTCTCGGCATTAATAAAAGAGAAATAGACTATAGCGAGGTTCAATATCAGGGATAAGAGAGTCGGAATAACTCCATAATGGTCCACAAGCACCAGAAGAGTCGTAAGCACCGCAGGACCCACAATCAGGGGAACCCCTATGGGAACGACGCCCATCACATCGGAGACTTTCCTGTGCTCGTCGCCATGCCTCACAATATCGAGTATTGCGAATATCAGAAGAACGAGCCCTCCGGCGATCTTGAAATCAGCGGCGGTTATGCCGAGTATCCTGAATATCGCCTCGCCCAGCGCCACAAAGGCCATGCTGACAACGAGCGCAGTTATAATAGATTCCCTGATTATTACCCTTCTTTTAGCCTTTGAGATTTCATGCGTGACGGACAAAAAAAGCGGCAGCACGACAAAGATATCTATGGCCACAAACAGGGGAATAAATGTATTAAGGAGCATGTTCAGAAAATTTTCCATAGGTTTAATTATAATGATTAACGATAAATACGTCAAAATTTATTTGACGCGGATATACGGAATCTGATAGTCTCTTTTATAATCAAATCTTGCACGTGGAGGGTGATATGGACAACCAGCTTAAGGAACTGATATCTCTGGCCGGCGCAAGGGGCAGCAAGTATATGAAAGGCGAGACAGCCGTCAGCGGCATACCTGAAAAGGTGTCGGAACTCGGCGTTTTTCTTTTAACCAGGTCCACCAGAATATCCGAACTCAGCGGCGATAAATTAAGAGAAGAATTGAATGATATTCAACAGAAAATTGACGATCTTAGAAAAGCAATTTTTTCCAATAAACTAAAAAAATAAAAAGGGGAGCAGAACATGCCGTCCCCTTTTTTATTCATGATATTGCCTGGAAGAAAGCCTACATCTCTTTGAGAGTAACCGCTCCTGTAGAACAGACGCTTACGCAGGTCTCACAGCCTTCGCACAGGTCTGCCTGATAAGGGTTTGCCTTGCCGTTTTCCATCTTGAAAACCTGAACAGGACAGTTGTTGGCGCATTCCTCGCAGCCTTCGCACTTTTCTGCATCCACTGTTACCAAATACATTTAAACCTTCACCTCCTTAAAAAATTGAACCATTTAAAATAATAAAATAAATGCGTCCAAAAAATCCACCTTTTTTTATCGCCCTTCAAACAAATTTGGACTATACTAATCTTAAGCGCTATCAATTTTGGGCAAAGGAGGACGTGATGATAAAATTCAATGGAATAAACCACCTCGCAATGGCAACAGGAGATATGGATAAAACAATCAGGTTCTGGCGTGATCTGCTTGGAATGAGGCTTGTTGCAGGGCTTGGAAAGCCGGGATACAGGCATTATTTTTTCGAGATTTCAGAAACCGACCTTATAGCATTCTTTGAATGGCCTGGAGTTCAAGGTGTTGAAGAAAAAGAGCACGGCTATCCTGTTAAGGGCCCTTTTATATTCGACCACGTATCTTTCGGCGTTGAAGAAGAGGATGACCTATGGGAATTGAAGGATAAGCTTGAGACAGCAGGATTTGAAGTCTCTATGGTCATTGACCACGGTTTCATACACTCAATTTATGCATTTGACCCGAATGGAATACCGATAGAATTCAGCCACAATGTCGAGGGCAAAGACATAAGAAAAACGCCGAAGATGATTGATAAGTCTCCCTCAGTTATTACAAAGGAAGGCTCTGAACCGAACCCGGACAAGTGGCCCAAGGTAAAAAGGCCGACTCCTGTGAATGAACGGAGGGTATATCCAGGCGCAGGAAGCGAATTGTTTCATGGGATAAAGAAGGGGTAATATAAGGGTATCTATCAGCAAAGACATTGAATCACAAAAGCTTTTTAAATTCTTCGATTGTGATTCCTGCGTCTTTAACGATACCGCCCATTGTAAAGGCATCGACAGGATTTGCTCTCGGTATAGTGATAATTCGTTCTCCATTTGTCATTGTTAT
>SCSY01000259.1 GCA_004298625.1 Nitrospirota bacterium
GCTGCATTGGGTGGCTCAGGGAAAGGGCAATGCCACTATCGCTGCCATTATGCAGGTAAAGGAATGCACTGTTAAAAAACACTTGGAGAATATATTTGCAAAACTCGGTGTGGAAAACAGAGTTGCCGCCGCAAGGGTTATTATGGAGAAGTTTGAAGACGTTTAGATAAAAATATTGTTCTCATGCCGGTTAAGGCATTAGCAGAGGCTGCTGAAAAAGTGTTTTCTTGTTGTCATTGCGAGGAGTCCCGATCTTATCGGAGCGAGAATGAGCGTCCGCCTCTGCGGATTCGCCGGGGAGAAAAAATGCTATGCCTGTCTGTTCACTTCCATACCCCTTCTATCCGGGCGCCGCATTTAAAGCAGCTTCCATCTTTAATCCTGTTATCGCCGATACTGAAACCAAATCTGCCGATCAACGGCTCCCTGCAATCCGGGCAGTATGTATTTTCCCCGCCTTCGCCGGGGACATTTCCTTCATATACGTATTTAAGCCCTGTATCAAGGCCCATCTGCCGGGCCCATCTGAGCGTTTTTACGGGCGTGCGGGGCGCGTCCATTAACTTATATGTCGGGTAGAACTGTGTTACATGCCACGGTATTGCAGGGTCCACCGACTTTATAAACTCGGCAATGCTCCTCAGATCTTCTTCGGAATCGTTATGACCGGGGATTATCAGGGTTGTCACTTCCACCCATACTCCAAGCTCTTTCATCAGTTTAATCGTCTCCTTTACAGGCTCAACCCTTGCGTGGCATATTTTTTTATAGAAATCCGCTCCTCCCTTGAGGTCTATATTGTCCCCATCGAGATACGGGGCTATCATCCTGGCGCTCTCAGGGGTCATAAAGCCGTTGCTTACGAATACATTTTTAATGCCTTTCTCTCTCGCAAGCCTTGCGCAATCATAAGCGAATTCAAGAAAAATAGTCGGCTCCGTATATGTATATGAGATGCTTTCGCATTTGTTCGCCTCAGCCATGTTGACTATTTCTTCGGGAGTCATATCTTTTCCAGGTATGCCGACCTCGGGTCTCTCACGCGGAAATTGCGATATTTCATAGTTCTGGCAGTGCTCGCATCTGAAGTTACAGCCGACAGTAGAAATCGAAAAAGAACGCGAGGCGGGAAGGAAATGAAAAAGGGGTTTTTTCTCGATCGGATCTATATGGGCAGAGATTATTTTCCCGTAAACAAGACTGAAAAGCGTCCCGTCAATATTTTCCCTCACAGCGCATATCCCCCTTTTGCCTGGAGAAATATGGCAGCCGTGCGCGCATAAAAAACACCTTACTTTTTTTTCTTCGAGCTTTTCATAAAGCATGGCCTCTTTCATAAACTGATTATAGCAGAGTGCAATTTGACTTAAAAGGGGCAGATTAGGCAAAATAAGGAATACTACAACCGGAGGTTAAAAATGCCGATTTACGAATATAAATGCGGGAAATGCAACAAAGCATTTTCAGTTCTTCAAAGAGTCGGAGCAACAGAAAAAGACACTGTCTGTTCCGAATGCGGCTCTAAAGATGTAAAAAAGCAGATGTCGTCTTTTTGTTGTTCTGCTGAGGGGAATGCTTATTCTCCCTCAGCCTCGCACGGAGGCCATGGCGGCGGCTGAGGCGTTTCTCACTGCTGAGCCGTGAGCTCACAAAAACAAGCTATTAGCTGTCAGCTAACAGCTAAAGAGGTATTCTATTGAAAATCTCCTTTACAAAAATGCACGGGCTTGGGAATGATTTTATTCTCATTGACTGCCTTAACCAGGCTGTCAGCTATAAGCTATCAGCTATCAGCCTATTAAGCAAAAGGCTTTGTGACAGGAGATTCGGCATAGGCGCGGACCAGATACTCCTGCTCGAGTCCTCGAAGAAAGCCGATTTTCGCATGAGGATATTCAATGCCGACGGCAGCGAGGTCGAGATGTGCGGGAACGGGATAAGATGTCTCGCAAAGTATATATGGGACAGGGGACTCTCTAAAAAAAATGTCCTCTCTATCGAAACGATAGCAGGGATAATCAGACCCGAGAAAAAAGGCCGACTGGTCAGGGTTGATATGGGAGAACCGGTATTTGAGCCGGCGAAGATTCCGGTGAAAATACTACCCCCCCAGCCCCCCCTTGCCAAGGGGGGGACAGGAGGGGGGGTAAACTCCTCACCTGTTATTGACTATCCCTTAAAAATTGAGGATAAAACATTCAAAATAACATGCGTTTCCATGGGCAATCCCCATGCCGTAATAGTTGTTGACAATGTCGCCGGCTTCCCTGTAACTTATTACGGGCCGTTGATAGAAAGACATAAGCTTTTTCCAGCGAGGACCAATGTCGAGTTCATAGAGATATTGAACTCCTCCGAGATAAAGATGAGGGTATGGGAGAGAGGCTCCGGAGAAACAATGGCATGCGGCACGGGCGCATCCGCAGCCGCCGTTGCATCGGGCATTAAGGGGCTTACTGGGAAAAACGTGACAGTGCGCCTTGCCGGAGGGAATTTATCAGTCGTGTGGGCCGGGGATAATCATGTATATATGACAGGCCCTGCCGTAGAAGTTTTTACTGGAGAAATAAATATTTAACGGAGGTTTCTATGTTTAAAGGTTCGATCGTCGCGATAGTAACTCCATTTAAAAAAGGAAAGGTTGATGAAAAGGCTTTTTGCAATCTTATAGAGTGGCATATAAAGCAGGGGACAAACGCCATCGTGCCCTGCGGCACAACAGGAGAATCGGCGACACTTGAGTATGAAGAGCACTACAGGGTGATTGCGATAACAGTCAAGACAGTAAATAAACGGGTTCCTGTGATTGCGGGAACAGGCGCAAATTCTACCGATGAGACAATAATGATAACAAAGAAGGCAAAACAGATCGGAGCTGATGCGGCGCTGCTGGTATCGCCTTATTATAACAAGCCGACACAGGAGGGCCTTTACAGGCATTATAAGGCCATTGCAAAGGCCGTAGAGCTGCCGATGGTGCTTTATAATGTCCCCGGCAGGACCGCTGTAAATATACTTCCTCCAACAGTCGCGCGCCTTGCGGAGATAAAAAATATAGTTGCGATAAAAGAGGCAACCGGCGATATGAAACAGGTGAGCGAAGTCATAAGATTATGCGGAGACAGAATCTCGGTAATCTCAGGAGATGATTTCACAACACTGCCGCTTCTTGCCCTCGGCGGAATAGGCGTTATATCCGTTACAGCCAATGTCGCGCCAAAGGACGTCTCTGATATGTGTGCGGCGTGGAATCAGGGAAATATCGAAAAGGCAATAAAACTCCATTACAAACTCGAACCATTAAATGCCTCTATGTTCATAGAGACAAATCCGATCCCTGCAAAAACGGCCCTTTCGATGATGGGGAAAATAAGGGAGGAGTTCAGACTCCCGCTCTGCGAGATGTCTGATGCGAATAAGGATAAGCTCAAAAAGGTTCTGAAGGATTACCGGCTGATATAAAGCAAATTACTTTATCCGGAAAAACAAAATAGCCTGACATTGTCAGGCTATTTTGTTTTTATTATTCTTCCAGCATAATCGCATCAACAGGGCAGTTCTCTTCCGCTGCCTCGCAGCAGCCTACAAACTCACATGCCTCAGCATCAATGACCTGCGATTTGCCTGAGATTTCGTCCAGATGAAAGACAGCCGGACATATTTCTTCGCACGTCCCGCAGCCGATACATAATTCTTCATCAACTCTCACGTTCATGGATATATTTTATATTTAATTCAGGAATGAGGCAACAGGTAAATCATAAATAGGAGTTATGGTAATATAAAAAATGCAGACATTAACATTAAACATAGGCCGGAAAAATGAGACCCTTTACAGATGGGCCTATATCCTTGCCCTTATCACGATCTTCTACAATATTCTTGAAGGTCTTGTATCCGTCTATTTCGGCATAGAAGACGAAACCCTCGCGCTTCTCGGCTTTGGGGTAGACTCATTCGTCGAAGTCATCTCAGGCGTAGGCATCTGGCATATGATACGCCGAATAAGAAAAAACAGGAATAATACCCGCGACAACTTTGAAAGGGACGCTCTGAGGATTACGGGAACGGCCTTTTATATCCTCACAGCAGGGCTGATTATAACCTCGCTGATAAGTCTCTATCAGGGACATAAGCCTGAGACAACATTGTGGGGAATAATAATATCCGTCATCTCTATTCTTTCGATGTGGCTTTTGATCCACTATAAGCTGAAAGTCGGGAGGGAGTTAAATTCAAGAGCTATTATTGCCGATGCAAACTGCACAAAGGCATGCATGTATCTTTCCATAGCCCTTTTCCTTTCGAGCCTGGGCTATGAACTCACAGGCTTCGGAAGGCTTGACTCAATCGGCGCTCTGGCAATCGCAGCGCTTTCTTTCAGGGAAGGAAGGGAAGCCTTTCAGAAAGCCCAGGGGAATTTAACCTGCGGCTGCAACCGCGACTGCCGCTGATAGGTTCCGCCTCTTATCAGTTATCAATTGATGGAAATCGGCCAAGATGATATATTAGTGTTCATGAAACAACTCACGCATATAGACAAAAAGGGCAGACCCAAAATGGTTGACGTCAGCGCCAAACAAACAACTAAAAGAGAAGCGGTTGCCGGGGCTCATATTTATATGAAAAAGAAAACCTTCGAGATGGTCAAAAAAGGCAAGGTCTCTAAAGGCGATGTGCTGAGCGTTGCAAAAGTTGCCGGAATAATGGCTGCAAAAAAAACATCGGAGATAATCCCCCTCTGCCATCCGTTAAATATTACATTCGTTGATATTGACTTTACGCTTGACGCTGAAAAAAACAGGATAGGAATAAAATCCAGGGTGAAGATAACAGGGCAGACCGGAGTTGAGATGGAAGCCCTGACCGCCGTAGCAGCCGCAGCGCTCACAATCTATGACATGTGCAAGGCAGTTGATAAAACAATAATTATCTCTGATATTATGCTCATGGAAAAAAGCGGCGGAAAAAGCGGAAGGTTCAAGCGTAAAAGATAAAAACTGCCGCCCTTAAACGGCTATTCTTGCGCGCTTGCTTGCTTCCGAGCTGTCTTGTTATAATGCGGTAAAATATGGTTTAGCATGTTGAGCATAGCATGTTACCCAGAAAACTGGATAACATGACAAATGGAATGTTAGTCAACTTGATAAATATAATGAACTCAGGAAGTTACGTCCATGTAGATTTTATGTTTTCATTGGTGTTATATAGAAATTCCGATGTTATCGAGAAAACTGGTTAATAACTGGTTGTACGTATAAATTAATAATGAAAAAACAAAAGGCATAAATGGAAAAATATAAGGAGTTATACAATCTATCTAAAGAAGTTTTGAATGAAGAACTAAGTCGCTTCGCTCGTATCGATGATAAGGCGGCAAAATACTTATCAATCCTTACG
>SCSY01000260.1 GCA_004298625.1 Nitrospirota bacterium
TCTTATGCTTCTTTACGGCTCGCTGATAATGCCTGCAAGGCCTGAATTTTCGTCCATGAATTCAATGCCTTTATTTGACTGGCTTAGGCATAATGACGCAGATATAACCTGGTGGCTTTATGGCGCCATAATATTGCTTTCACTGTTGACTGCAAATACTATACTCTGCAGCATCGAATCAATTATTAAAAAGAAGCAGCGCAAAAGCTGGCTGCTTGCGATCTCCCCTCAGATAATACATATAGGGTTCCTGTTTTTTCTCCTGGCTCATCTCCTGAGCTCCGCAGGCAGTTATAGGGGCACTGTAGTGGCGCATGAAGGCTCGGCCTTTGCCCTGACAAGCGATTTAGTTGTAAATGTGAAAGAAATAAAGATTGATATAAGCCCGGCAGGTTATATCTCTGACTGGGAGGTAGGAGTAGAATATCTGTCAGGCGATAGTAAGTTAAAAGGGGATTTTCTTAAACCCAATTCCCCATCTTTTTACGGCGGAACCGGAATATATCTGAAGGATATACAGGCATATCCCTACAAGGCAGTCCTGCTTGAAGTGAGCAGAGAGCCCGGCGCTGTCTGGGCGCTGATAGGCGGAATACTTTTTATGGCCGGCACTATAATACTGCTGATTCTTAAAATAAAGCAGGAGTCTTATTAGGCTTTTTCAGCGCGCGAGTGTTTGAATTTTTCCGGGCAGTTTAGTCTGAATATCCAGGCTGAAATCTTTGAGATTCACAAATGCGGTTACTACATCGGGATCAAACTGTTTCCCTGCGTGTTTTATCAATTCATTGATAGCCTCATCGTGGTTTGATGCAGCCCTGTAAGGCCTGTTTGACAGGATAGCGTCATAAGTGTCTGCGACTGCAATTATCCTTGAGGACAGAGGGATGTTTTTTCTGTTTAACCCGTAAGGATAGCCCGAACCATCATAGTTTTCATGATGATGAAGTATTGTTGGAAGTATGGATTTGAATTGTTTTATAGGCTTCAGGATTTCTACTCCCTTTTGAGGATGGCTTCTGACAGCCCGCATCTCGTCACTGGTCAGACACCCCTGCTTGCCGAGAATAAAATCGCTTATGCCGATCTTGCCTATGTCATGAAGCAACGACGCCACCTTAAGCTCGTCTTTATCATCTTCCCTGAGGTCAAGGGCAGTTGCAATCAGGTTTGAATAATAGCTGACGCGTCTGCAATGGCCGTAAGTGCCATGGTCTCTTTTTTCCATGGCCTGAGCCAGAGACGACAGAACCTCGATGTAGGCATCCTTCATGTCTTCCGTTTTTTTATTCACCTGTGTTTCGAGGGTCAGTAAAACATTTTTTTTCCGGATATCGAGTTCCCTCTTTTGGTTTACGTGGTCTATGCTCTTTATCAGGTCGGCAACGAAAAAGGGTTTGCTTATAAAATCAGAGGCTCCTTTTTTAAGAGATGCAACCGCAAGATCAGCGCTTGCATTGGCGGTGATTATCACATAATAAAGTTCAGGATCTATCTTCGTCATTTCCTCTATGAGTTGAAGCCCGGTTGTCGAGCCCAGAAACTGATCAATAAATGCCAGATCGAATTTGTCCTCGGTTACAAGCCGTAGCGCGTCCTCAGGCTGCGAAGCTGTTCTTACATAATAGCCCAAGTCTTCAAGCAGCAAAGAATATGTCTGCAATATCCTTTCTTCGTCATCTACTATCAGTATGCGGATTCCGGTTGACATTTTTATAGCTCTGTTAAAGCTCCCGCTGCTATTTTCTCAGCTTCTTAAGAAGGATTATTGATAACTGGTAGCTTCCATTTTCCTCTTCTCTTACTTTTTTATAAAAATCGCATACCTCGCAATTTTTATACTTATTGGCAAAGGTCCCCTGAACCTTTCCGCCGCATAAAGTGCCTGCCATTACCCAGCAGGCTCTTCCCGCATTTTTCCCTTCATGGGTGCCGTGAAGCCTTTCATCGCTTGTAGCCGGACATACGCCGAGTTCTTCGGATTTTCTACCCCCCGGTTCTCTCCCGCAACTTTTAAATTCCCAGCAGTTTTGTTTCATTTGTAGCTCCTCCGTACGTGTTTCTATTTGCGTTTCTATTTATTAAAGCAAGATGAATGCCATAACATAGTAGATTGATTTTATTGAAAAATTAATGATTAACAAGGGATAGTTGTCGGGCAAATTGCCCTGCCTATGGGCATATTGCCCTAAGTATTTATTATGGGCAAAGTTATTTTGAAGGCAGCGCCTTTAGCGATTGTGGAACTAACATGGATGTTTCCGTTATTGTCGGTGATGATCTTTCTTGCTATCGAGAGGCCCAGTCCTGTGCCGCCCTTTTGGGTTTTTGTTGAAAAGAACGGGGTGAATATCCTGTCAATATGCTCCGGCGGTATGCCTGCTCCTGTGTCGCTGATTTTTATAAATACAAATCCCCCCTCACCCCCCTTTGCTAAGGGGGGGGATGGGGGGATAACGCCTGTTTCCAATGTAAGCTCGCCGTTATCCTGCATGGCGTCAAGCGCATTTGTTATTATCGCTATAAAGGCCTGCCTCAGTTCGCCTTCGCTTGCATGAATAACCGGCAGCGCATCCGCATAGTTTTTTATTACCTTAATTCCCTTTAATCTGCCCTGAAAACCGATTATCTCAAGGGTTTTATCGAGACTCTCATTTAAATTAACCTCTTTTTTCTCATAAGCTTTCTCTCTCACAAAAGAGAGCATGTCTATTGTAATTTTTTTGCACCTGGAGATTTCTTCCTCGATAATGTTCAAGTATTTTTCGAATAATACAGGGTCAAATCGCTCGGTCTTTATTCTGGCCAAGAGTCCCTCTGCGCAGCCTGCAATCGAGGCCAGAGGGTTATTTATCTCATGGGCTATGCCCGAGGCCATCTGTCCCAAGGCCGCAAGCCTGTCGCTCATGATAAGCCGCAGCTCTTTTTCTTTTTCTTCCGTGATATCTCTTGCTATATGGATCAAGCCCTGGAACCGGGCGTCATGGTAATAAAAGGGGAATGTTGATATCTGGAATATTTTGTTTGTTTTGACGTCATGGATTTCCACAGTTGCAGGACGATTTTCATTTAAGGTGATTAAGCCGGGGCAAACAGCAGGAGGAGCGTCTCCTGCGTGGAAGAAGTCGTAGCATTTTTTGTTTATCGGCTCTTTCGGATCAAGGCCGAAATAAGCGTAAAATGCACGGTTGACCTTTATGATATTTAATTCCCTGTCATGGATGGAAATTAGATCACCGATGCTGTCGAAGGTCTCCTCCCACATCTTTTGTGAACTGGAGACCCTCTCGAACAGGATGTCTTTTTCTTTGTCGCGGTCATTTATTGCGGCTGCCATCTCATTAAAATTATCTTCAAGTTTTGTTATCTCATCGTTGCCCTCAACCGGCATTACGGTGTCATAAGCGCCCTCTTTTATGCTTCTGGCTTTAGCGATTACCGTATTAAGTCTTTTAGTTACGATTTTTTTTGACAGTGCAAGCATGGTCAATACAATAACGGCAACTGTAAGCAGGATGATAACTATGCCTTCCAGCAGGGATTTTTCCAACTCTCGCTGGAATTCACGGAATGAAAAATCCATAATAATGGCCCCATTATATTTTATAGACGGATCATGACATTTATAACATCTCGGCCCGTTTTTTACGGTTTGCACCCATCGGTATGACTCCCTGCCGTCAAGGAAATTGCCTCTTGCTTTTTCTCCTTTGTTCCACTGGATGGAAGGGGTTATTTCCGTTTCCAGCATGCAGACGTCCGTCGTCGCCTTGATAACGCCTCTTTTGTTTATGAGTGATATGCCGGTAAGCGATTTTACGCGGACGAGGTTGTACAGGGTATCATTCAGGACATTCATATCTCTGGTAATCATATAATTGACGAGGCTTGCTTCTACTACCGAACCGACTGTATTTCCAAGTGATTCGAGTCTTTTGAGCTGGTTGGTCATCTCAATTTG
>SCSY01000405.1 GCA_004298625.1 Nitrospirota bacterium
CTCGGAATGCAGTGTGCTGTCATAGAGTATGCGAGAAATGTATGCGGACTTAAGGCAAACAGCACGGAGTTCGACCTTAATACAAAAGACCCTGTTATTTATCTTATGGAAAGGTGGTTTGATTTCAGAAAAGGCAGAGTGGAAGAGCGGACCGACGCCTCGGAAAAAGGCGGGACCATGAGACTCGGAGCATATCCGTGCATTCTCGAACCCGGCACAAATGCATTCAGGGCTTATGGCGTAAAAGAGATTTCTGAAAGGCACAGGCACAGGTATGAGTTCAACAACGCGTATAAGGGAATATGCACGAGGCACGGGATGAAGATAAGCGGGACAAGCCCTGACGGCGAGCTTGTTGAGATGATAGAGATAGAAGACCACCCGTGGTTTTTGGGATGTCAGTTTCATCCTGAATTTAAATCAAGACCAACTGATCCCCATCCTCTCTTCAGAGAATTTATCGGCGCTGCTTTAAAGGAAAAACGCCCGCTCTTTGAATTTAATGAAGCAGAAAAAGAGAAGCTCTCTTAAGCAATTTAAAATATGACGAGAGAGATAGCAATATCAGGCGTTAAGTTCGGCGGAGGCAATTACCCTCTGATAATCGCCGGGCCTTGCGTTATCGAGTCGGAAGACATTGCCTTTGAGACGGCAAGAAAATTAAAGGAACTATGCAAAGTTGCCGGACTGCCGTTTGTTTTTAAAAGTTCTTATGATAAGGCCAACAGGACCTCAATCAAATCTTTCAGAGGCCCCGGCATAGACAAGGGGCTGAGAGTTTTATCGAATATCAAAAACAAACTTAGCATCCCTGTTATCTCCGACATACATTCGGTTGAGGAGATTAAACCCGCCGCAGATGTTTTAGATGCGTTTCAAATTCCTGCCTTTTTGTGCAGGCAGACAGACCTTATAATTGCCGCGTCGAAAACAGGGAAGCCCGTGAATATCAAGAAAGGCCAGTTCCTTGCACCGTGGGATATAAAAAACATAATTGAAAAATTTATATCAACAGGGAATCATAATTTATCCATAACGGAAAGGGGCGCATCATTCGGATATAACAACCTTGTTGTAGATTTCAGGGCATTCCCTATTATGCGTTCATTTGGTTATCCTGTTATTTTTGATGTAACCCACAGCCTCCAGCTTCCCGGCGGGCAGGG
>SCSY01000261.1 GCA_004298625.1 Nitrospirota bacterium
CCGATGTAAGGGCGCGGGTTTCCGATGGACTGCTCCAAAATTCCATTGAAATCGGAAAGGGCTGTATACAGATCGTAAGCGATGTGATTAAGCAGGGCGTTGACGCAGGGCTCTTTAGAAAAGTCGATCCCTGGGCTGCCGCAAATATACTTTGGCCTATGCTTAATGGAATCATTATGAGCCAAGAACAGAACCCCATATGCCGGGATGAAATTATATGTATGGAACTGGAAAAAATATTAAAAGAAAGCATTAATCTTTTCCTGGACGGACTGAGGACAAAACGGTAATGCTCTGGCTTGCATTAAAAACACTCTTCCATGAAAAAGGGAGGCTCATCATAACCCTTACGGGAATAATATTCTCAACCGTGCTTACTCTTACGCAAATATCCATGTATCTCGGCATGATGGGGAACGCCACTTCCGTCATCAGGCATACGGGCGCGGACATCTGGATAACATCCAAAAACATCCAGAACTTTGATTTTGCAAATGCGTTTGCGGAAGAAAGGATTAACAGGGTAAACTCCATTCCCGATATTCTATGGGCGGACAAAATTATTCTTACATGGGGCTTTCTTAAACTTGCCGACGGAGGGCAAGAGCAGGTCCAGATAATAGGATTCAACCCCGACACCGGCATAGGCGCGCCTTGGCTTATGCATACAGGGAATGCGTCCGATGTAAAAGGCGGCAGATACATGATCGCAGACAAAACAGCCGAACAGAGACTGGGGAAATTAGAGACGGGGTCTCTCTGGGAGTTGAATGAAAACAGGTTTAAACTTGTCGGTCTATCGGAGGGGATAAAAAGTTTCACCACCGCGCCGGTAATTTTCATGGCTTATAATCAAACCCGAAATTTCCATAAGGGATGGGTTCTTGCAAATCAGACGTCCTATATAGTCGCCAAGGTTAAAGACAAGAGAAAAATCGAAGAAGTTGCAGCGACGCTGAAGGCAACGATGAAGGATAACGACGTCTTCACCTCGAATGGGTTTATCTTTAAGACCGTGATGTATTGGACGGTACAGACCGGAATAGGAATGGGTTATTTTCTTACTGCCATATTGGGACTCATTGTCGGCGGCGCCATAGTAGGCCAAACTATCCATGCAAATACTATGGAGCACCTGAGAGAATTCGGCACGCTCAAGGCCCTGGGCGCAAGGAATAGCGATATCTACAGGATGATCTTCAGCCAGGTCGGCATCAGCGCAGTTTTTGGTTTTGCAATCGGCGCCGTCCTGATCCTCCTCATGAAGAACGGAATCGAAAAGGCAGGGGTGAGCCTGTATCTGACCCCCGGCTTATTTTTCATCCTGTTCCTCATAATTTCTTCCATCTGTTTTCTGTCCGCATATTTTTCTGTGAGAAAGGTAAGGACTTTAGACCCGGTTATGGTCTTTAAATCGTGAAATATTATGGATCCGATACTCGAAGTTAATAAAATAAGCAAAGTTTACGGCAAAGGCGATAATAAAGTAATAGCCGTGGAATCGGTCTCTCTCGCCATTAACAGGCGCGAGCTATTGCTTATCATGGGCCCCTCGGGCTCAGGGAAAACGACGCTCCTGTCCATGATGGGATGTATGCTGCACCCGACAGAAGGCGAGGTAATAGTGGACGGACAAGCAATTAGCAAACTCGGTGAAGATGTTCTGCCGGATATCAGAAAGAAATATTTTGGTTTTGTGTTTCAGTCTTTTAATCTTTTCCCATCACTCAAGGCAAGAGATAACGTGGAGCTTGTACTGAGGCTCAAAAATCATGATAGAAAAACCATAAGGTCCGAGGCTCTGAAACTTTTAGATAAGGTAGGACTCGGGCATAGGGCTGATTTCTATCCCGCAGATATGAGCGGAGGACAGAAACAGAGGGTGGCATTTGCAAGGGCTCTGGCCGGAGACCCTCCCGTTATCCTTGCCGATGAACCAACGGGAAACCTTGACTCAAAAACAGGATTGGAAGTTCTGAGACTTTTGAGAAAATTGTCCGAGGAATTCGGAAAGGCCATAGTCATTGTTAGTCACGACCCGAAGGCCGAGGCTTTGGCGCACAGGGTTGTTTCCCTGGAAGATGGAAAGATTAAAAATGAAAATTAAACTATAGGAGATAAAAATATGAAAAAAGCGATTATAGCAATAGCCATCATATTTCTTGTTGCAGTCACCGGTCATATCGCATTTTCAAAAAAACGCGAACACGAACCTAAAAAAGAGGACGTACAGACGGTTTCATCTGCCCGATATGTGGCTGCTGAAGGGAAAATGGAAGTAATGCCCGGTTTTGAAGTTGAAGTGGGAAGCGAGTTGGATGGAAAGATAGCGGAATTTTTTGTAAAGGAAGGATACAGTGTTAAAAAAGGCGCTTTAATCGCGAGACTTGAAAATAAGGATATTCAGGCAAAACTAAATGAGGCAAAAGCAGAATTGTCCGTCTCGAAGTCAAAGCTTAAAGAGGTCGCTTCAGGCGCAAGGGAAGAGGAAATAAAAAAAGCAAAGGCCGCACTCGAAGCCGCTATCGCAGATAAGGAGATGGCGGAAAAAGAATTTAAAAGATATGAGGAACTCTTTAAAGAAGGCTTTGTTCCAAAATCAGCGTTGGATGAAAAAGAGAGGATATTGAAAGTTGCAGCGGCCGGGGTAAAAGAGGCTGACGAAGAAAAAAAGCTTCTTGAAAAAGGACCGAAGCAGGAGACATTAAAACTCAATGAAGATACGGTAAAGCGCGCTGAGGCCACTGTTGAATATTTCGAAAAACTTCTGGAAAAGACTGCGATAACCGCCCCAATATCCGGAAAAATTATCCGCAGGTATCTGCACAAGGGAGAGATGATAAGCAAGGAGATGAACACGTCTCTGGTCGCAATTGCCGACCTGGATAATACATGGATAAACGCGGAAGTGGATGAGACAGATGCGGCCAAAATCAATATCGGATACCCTGTAGAAGTCAAATCCGACGCATATCCGGGCTCGGTCTTTGAAGGCGAAGTTGCCGAGATATCCGACTATATAGGCGCAAGAAAGATAAGACCTAACAATCTTGCCAAAAACACCGATATGAAGATAATTCAGGTGAAGATAAAACTAAAGGGAGAAAACTCTTTCAAGCCCGGCATGACGGTGGATGTAAGAATAATGCCAAAAGTCTAAAATAAAAAAATATGGAGAATTGATATAATTATCTGCAGGAGATTATAGTGAGAAAAAAATTCAAAATTGAAAATTTAAAATTCAAAGGCGCAAAAGTCCGCAGATCGATTCTGTTCTTCGCCGCCTCTGCCTTTCTGCTGTTCTGCTCCGGCGATATTTTCGCT
>SCSY01000406.1 GCA_004298625.1 Nitrospirota bacterium
TATCCCCATCGGAGATCAGTTCCGCGCCGGAATTGACGACGGCGAGCACCACCAAGTCGGCGCCCTCGGCGTAGATACGTTGCCCGGTACGCACCGGCTTGTCTATGACCATGGTCGGGCGAAGCGTGGGTGCGTCCCATAAGTTATCCGCATGGATGATTTTGGCAGCGCCGGCGGAGGAAGGTTTGGCGGATTCGGGTTTGTCCAGCGCTTTTTCAAATCCCGGCAATTCGGTTTGCCGATGGCTTTGCGGCTCGGCGGAGAGATCGGATGCGCCGGACGGTTGCGCTGCCGGGCGCGCCGACGTATCGGGAAACAGCCCCAGACCGGCTAGACTGGCGGCTTCGCGTTGCGCCGGGGAGCCGCCCAGCACGCCTGCGGTGCGTATGCCGTGAGCGCGCATGAAGGACATCAGATCGAAAAAATCCGGCGTGACACCGGCCTCGGCGATGGCCGCAAGCCCAAGAACCATGGGCGTGTCGGAGAAAAAGTCGGGCATCTGGACAAGACGCACGCGCAACTGGCTTTTAAGCTGATCCATGTCGGTTGTGTTGACGTGGAGCACCAACAAGGGGAGGTTGGCATTTTTAATTTTGAAAGCCGGTTCTTCGCGCGTCATGTTTTTTGTGCATCGGGAGATGGTAAGCGGATGCGGCTCATCGCCAAATCAAGTAAAACAAGCCACACTTCTAACGAGGCGCCCCTCCTTTTAATCGGCATGTGAGGCGTCTCCCTTGCCTTCCCCTAGCTTGACGGCAGCGCTTGGTCGCCCGTTCGCCAAATTTCCATGGTATCGCCGGACAGGAGCGAAGCCGGTTGTGGACCAAAACTGGATAGCTGGGTCATCACATTGATGTTCATCACAATTTGAACACGGCTTCCCATTCGTGCATCGTGGATCGCACGCAATTCTTCAAAGATCGCTTTGTAATTCATGATGGCCTCCGTGCCACTTTGTCTGGGAAATCCTGCCCGACAGCAGTCAGTCGTGGCTGACAGTTCATATGGCTAATGGTTAATGTTTCTAAATTAAATAAGCAATGCTCAGTTTTGAGTGTTAAACCTTAATATTTGGTGCCATCGTGCCGCTTGAACTCATCCATAAAAATGGTTTCC
>SCSY01000262.1 GCA_004298625.1 Nitrospirota bacterium
TCATCAAACACAAACCGAATTTCGTCTCTAATATGTTGAGAATACCATTTGTCAAGGAAGGAGTCAGCTTGGTCCTGCCTTAATTTGATGTTGTATTGCTCAACAAGTTTGTTGAATATGGGTAAGAACTCTTTTTCCTTTTCTGCGCCGTATTTCTCTTCATTTATCTGATTACGCTGGACTTTATATTTGTATTCAGGAACAGGGAAATATTTATTGTTGAATACATAAAGTGCTCGCAAAAGCTTTTCCTCAAACTCAAGCGCGTGAGAATTTAATAAAAATTCCTTGAGGGCTTTTGTTATTCGGTTGATTTCCTTTTGGACGTCATCTAAGGCGTATTTCGAAACCTTACAGTTCCCTATAAAAGCATTAAAAACAGAAATATCAATGCCGATAGCATGTATCCCAAGTTCGCAAGCTTGTACCATTGTTGTTCCGCTACCGGCGAAAGGGTCAAGAACAATATCGCCTTTTTTAAAGTAAACTTGCTTTTTGAACTTGTCAATGTGGCCGTCAAGGAAGTATTCCACCAGTTGAGGAATGAATTTCCCTTTATACGGATGGAGTCTATGAACGTGTTTGGTTGTTTCAGCCTCTTTGTATTGGTCAAAGGAAAGTGTCCAGTTTAAATCTTTGCCGAGTTGATCTTTCCACAAAACTTCTCGGTTGCCATTATAAGATTTATAGTAATTCATTAATTCTTGTTTTGAAACCTGTGCCATTCCATTGTCACCATTTTTTTTGATTCGTCCATATTGAATAAGGTATGAAATATTAGCGGTTGTCACAGTTTTACTTAAATACTGTGTTGCCCATTCGCTGGCTTCTTTTATGGTCAACAATTCATTTGATTCAATCAGTTTTAGTGGCATTTCATTTAACAGGTTTCATTTTATTGTAAAGTTGGTCCAGCCTTCTTTTTCCCCCTAGTTTTCAAAAGTATTTTATAAGGTTTAAAGACATATAATCAAGGCAAATAAGTTCACTCCACGAAAATCTTGGCGCATACAGCTTCCCATGAAATCTATAAATTGTGTATAATTCAATATCCCCTTTGTACGGCATCACATGAACGGGGCAATATTTTCGGAGGTTATTAATATATGTTTCGCGCTAAGATTAAGGTTTTGGATTGCACTGTCCGCGACGGCGGTTTGATAAACAAGTGGCAATTCAGCGATGACTTTGTAAGAAAAATTTTTATGGCCCTTTCACGCGCCGGCGTTGACTATATGGAAATCGGATATAAATCCTCCGAGAAATATTTTTCCAGGGGTGAACATGGCGCCTGGAAATTCTGCACAGAAGATGACCTGAAAAGGATCGTCGGGAACTTTGATACGAAGATGAAACTTTCGGCCATGGCTGACATAGGCCGGATTGATTTTGAAGATATCCCTGCCAAAAAAGACAGCGCGCTTGACATGATACGGGTAGCCTGTTATGCGCATGAGGTGGACAAAGGCATAAACCTTGCGCATCACTGTATGGAAAAAGGCTATGAGGTGACCATAAACCTTATGGCGGTTTCCAAGGTCCTGGAAAAAGACCTTGACGAGGCGCTTGAGGACCTTGCCAAAAGCCAGGTGCCGGTTATTTATCTCGTAGACAGTTTCGGGGCCATGTATTCAGAGCAGATTCATTTTCTTGCAAAGAAATACTTTAAGGCGCTGCCCGGAAAAGAACTGGGCATGCATGCCCACAATAACCAGCAGTTAGCCTTTGCCAATACAATAGAGGCAATTATCGCCGGGATAAACCGCATAGATGCAACCCTGTACGGCATGGGAAGGGGAGCAGGCAATTGTCCTCTTGAACTGCTGCTTAACTTCCTTAAGAACCCGAAATTCGATATAAGGCCGATACTTGAGATAATACAGGACTCATTAATCCCCATGAAAGAAGAAGTTGAGTGGGGCTATCACATTCCCTATATGATTACAGGCATTCTGAATGAACATCCGAGAAGCGGGATGAAGGCAATGGCGGCAAAGAAATTGCCGGATCTAAGGCAACTCTATGAAGACCTTCGCGACGGCACGCCGCTGGATTAGAAATTCCGGGGAGCAAAGGGCAAAATGACCCGATTATCGCAGCCTGGCTCCGCACTTTCTGCACATACGTTTGTGGATATCTTTGCCAAGATATTTTTTACATGAAGGGCATCTCCAGTTTAACGCGCTAAAACTGATAAACGCAGCGATAATCAGAGCCTGCAATCCAAAGATAGTATCCCTTGAGAATTCTCCGAAACGATCAGGGCGTTTATAAATCACCGCAAGAAGCAACACCAGAAACAGCGCTATTGCCACAGCGAGTATCTGGCGGCCCTGCCGCACTCTGAAATCCCGCCTTGCCTGTTTATCGTCTTTTTTTTGCATCTTCAGAATTTTCCCTTTGTCTGAGGATCATGCTTTCGACCCTGTTTCTTCCGTTGTTTTTGGCATTATATAAAGCCCTGTCGGCAAGCTCTACTAACTCTTTGTGGCCGGCGTCCGGGCTCTCTCCGTCAAAATATCCTATGCCGGAACTGATAGTAATCCTGATATTCTCAAAGCTCATTTGTTCGGTTGTTTTCCGCAATCTCTCCGCCACATTTAAGGCGTTTTCATAAGAGATGTTGGGCAGTATAACTGCAAATTCCTCTCCCCCGTATCTGGCTGCTACGTCACTCAATCTGGTGCCGTCTTTCAATATCTGTGCAATTCCGCGCAACACCATGTCTCCGGCGAGATGACCGCAGGTATCGTTCACTTTTTTAAAAAAATCTATATCGAGCAACAGCAACGTCAGGGGATGTTTATATCTCTTTGAGCGGTCCATTTCCTCTTTTAGTCTCAACTCAAAATATTTATGGTGATATAACCCCGTAAGGCCGTCGGTTACGGATTCCTGATACAATCTGGCATTCTCTATTGCTACGGCCACCTGGTTCGCAAAGGCATATAAAAGAACCATGTCATCAAATCCGAAACCCCCTTCAATCCTGTTGATAACCTGAAGCACGCCGACTATCCTTTCCTTTGTTCTTACCGGCACACATATCATGCTCTTTGTTATGAAACCGCTGACTTCATCAACCCCCCTGAAAAACCTCGCATCAGAGCCGACATCATTCGAGATAACAGGTTCTCCGTGTTCCGCAACCCACCCTGCTATGCCCACACCTTTTTCAAGAGTGATCGTCGTTAATTTTTCACTCTTCCCCCCTATGGCCACCTCGAAGAATAATTCGCCGGTCTTATGGTTTACGATCAAGAGACTCCCTGCCTCTGCATTAAGCAGTTTTGTGGCGGCCTCGATTACCTTTTTCCTAATAAGAAAAGTATCCAGCGTTGAATTTATAAGGGCAGTCATCTCTATAAGAGTGTTGAGTTGCTGCAGCCTTTTGTCCTGATACTCAATCATTGAAATGCCTTTCCCGTTCTCAATACTTATAAAAAATATACTCCTTTGCGAAAATAATTTCGAGTGCATTATCCCAATCTCTCGCTCACCCCCGTGAAAGGTGTCTGTATTTGATGCGGTGGGGCTGGTCTGCGGCAGCGCCGAGGCGCGCTTTTCTGTCGGCCTCATATTCCGAGTAGTTCCCGTCGTACCAGACTACCTTGCTGTCGCCCTCGAAGGCGAGTATATGGGTCGCAATCCTGTCAAGAAACCACCTGTCGTGGCTGATTACAACCGCGCACCCGGCAAAATTCTCCAATGCCTCTTCCAGCGCGCGCATGGTGTTTACATCAAGGTCATTTGTCGGCTCGTCAAGCAAAAGCACATTGGCTTCTTCTTTAAGCATACGGGCCAGATGCACGCGGTTTCTTTCTCCGCCTGAAAGCATCGGAACCTTTTTCTGCTGATCACTGCCTGAAAAATTGAAGCGTGCTACATAGGCGCGCGAGTTCACCTGTTTCTTTCCGAGCTGGATCATATCCTCTCCACGCGTAATTACCTCCCATATTGATTTATCCGGATCAAGGTCATTACGGCTCTGGTCGACATACGCGAGCTTTACGGTCTCTCCTGTTTTGAAACTGCCTGAATCAGGTTTTTCCTGACCGGTTATCATGCGGAAGAGTGTAGTCTTTCCTGCGCCGTTTGGTCCGATAATCCCGACAATTCCTCCGGGAGGAAGAGAGAAGGTCATGCCTTCCATCAATATATTGTCACCGTATGCCTTGGAGACGTTATCCGCATCTATTACGACATTTCCCAACCGAGGGCCGGGGGGAATATATATTTCGAGTTCCTTAGATCTTTTTTCAATATCCTGACTTAAAAGCGCCTCATAAGAATTGATACGCGCCTTTGCCTTTGCATGGCGTCCCTTGGGCGACATCTTTATCCACTCAAGTTCGCGCTGAAGTGTCTTCTGTCTCTCGCTCTCTGTCTTCTCTTCCTGCTGCAGCCGGTTTCTCTTTTGCTCCAGCCATGAAGAATAATTTCCTTTCCACGGGATTCCCTCGCCGCGGTCGAGTTCCAGTATCCAGCCGGCGACATTATCGAGAAAATAACGGTCATGGGTCACTGCAATGATGGTGCCGGCATAGTTTTGAAGATGGTGCTCAAGCCATGCCACTGTCTCGGCATCAAGATGATTCGTCGGCTCGTCAAGAAGCAAGATGTCCGGCTTCTGAAGCAAGAGCCTGCAAAGCGCAACACGCCTTCTTTCCCCTCCTGAAAGGATATTGACCGGCGTATCTCCCTGAGGGCAGCGCAAAGCATCCATCGCCATCTCAAGACGGGAATCAAGTTCCCATGCATCAAGGGCATCGAGTTTCTCCTGCACTTTACCCTGACGCTCGATAAGTTTGCTCATCTCGTCATCCGACATGGGTTCGCTGAATTTTTCATTAATAGCATTATATTCTTTAAGCGCGTCAACTATTCCCTGCACGCCTTCTTCCACAATCTCGCGCACTGTTTTTTTGTCGTCAAGTTCCGGCTCCTGTTCGAGCATACCTACTGTGTGGCCGGGTGCAAGCACTGTCTCTCCGTTGAACTCTTTATCCTTCCCTGCAAGGATGCGGAGGAGGGAACTTTTTCCTGACCCGTTCAGGCCGAGGACCCCAATTTTTGCCCCGTAAAAATAAGAGAGGTAGATATTCTTCAGGACAGGTTTCTTATCATAAAACTTGCTTACTCCTATCATGGAGTAGATAACTTTGTTAGGTTCGTTGCTCATCTTGATTCAATCCTTTCTTTTTCCATAGTTTAAAAGCGCTCAGAAGTAAAAAAAACTGTCAAAGCTGAAAGACATGAGGATTACAAAAGAACCAAATCCACAACATCCTCAATTTTATCTTCAAAGATAATCTTCAGATCCTTTTGAATATACTCAGGAATATTTTCGAGTTCCCCCCTGTTTTTTGAAGGCAGGATAACGGTTTTAAGCCCGGCCCTTCTTGCCGCCAGAATTTTTTCTTTAATCCCGCCGACAGGCAGAAGACGGCCGCTCAGTGTGAGTTCAGCGCTGATTGCAACATCCCTTTTAGCGGGACGCCCTGCAAGCAGAGAAAGAAGCGCCATCGCAATTGCGGCTCCTGCCGAGGGACCGTCTTTTGGTATCGCGCCGGCAGGCACATGGATGTGAATGTCATGGCCTTCAAAGAAATTTTCAGGGATGCCGAATATACCTGCATTGCTTCTGATATAACTCAGGGCTGCCTGTGCCGATTCTCTCATTACATCTCCGAGCGAACCCGTGAGTATAAGTTTCTGTTTGCCCTGCATTTTTACTGCCTCAACAGAGATAATATCCCCGCCGATCTCCGTCCATACCAGCCCTGTGGTGACGCCTATTCTGTCTTTTTCTTCTGCTGTTTCAAAATAATATTTTTGGGGTCCAAGAAATTTTTCTGCCAGCTCAGGAGTTACCGTAACAGGCTCGACATGTTTATCGCTCAGGACAAGGTCTTTTGCTATTTTGCGGCATACAGAGGCGAGCTCTCTTTCAAGGTTTCTTATGCCTGCCTCGTGCGTGTATCCCTGTATTATTCCGTATATCGTCTCTTCCGTGAACTCAGGAGGATAATCCGAGAGTCCGTTTTCTTTTATCTGCCTTGGGATCAGGAACTGAGAGGCTATCTTTACTTTTTCCTCTTCTGTATATCCTGAAAACTGGATGACCTCCATCCGGTCCCTGAGGACGTCAATGATGTTGTCGGCAATGTTTGCCGTAATGATGAACATAACCCCTGAGAGGTCAAAGGCCATGTCAAGATAGTGGTCTATGAAAGCAGAATTCTGCTCCGGGTCCAACACTTCAAGCAGGGCCGAGGCGGGATCGCCCTTAACGTCATAACCTATCTTATCCACCTCGTCCAGGATTATAACGGGATTAATCGCCTCTGTGCGCCTTATCTCCTCAATTATTCTTCCGGGCATTGCGCCTGCATATGTTTTTCTGTGACCTCTTATCTCGGCCTCGTCTTTTATCCCCCCTAATGAAATCCGCGCAAATTTTCTTCCAAGCGCCCTTGCGATAGATCTCCCCAGAGATGTCTTGCCTGTTCCGGGAGGGCCGGCAAAGCACAGGACCGACCCCTTTGTCTCTTTTTTAGCATTTTTTTTCTCCAATGCCTGCGCAACTATTTCCCGCACTTCATCCAGTTTAAAGGGCTTGGCTATATAATGGAATGCGCCCTTTTTCATGGCTTCCACTGCCGTATCTATCGTGGCATAACCCGTTATCATGATGACTTCGGTTTCAGGAAACCTTGTCTTGGTCCTTTCAAGAATTTCCATCCCATCAATTTTTTCCATTTTAAAATCCGTCAGTATCACGTCGAATTCGGACCTATGCAGTTTTTTGAGCGCCTCCATACCGTTGGCTGCGGTCGAGACCGAATAGTTTTCCTTGCCGAGGATATGAGCCAGATTTTTTCTTGCCACTTCTTCATCATCAACTACCATTATTCTCGGCTTTCTGGTCATCTTCAGCTTCCTGACAGCCAGGTGTTCCAGGATTCTTTCTTTTATCTTATGCAACCCGTAATGGTCTTCATCGAGAATTTTTTCCACCCTCTCAATATCCAAATTGTCTTCGGTTTTTTTGTTCCACGGCAATGAAGCAAGATATTCGATATATGTAAGGCTTATTGTGTATTCAGACGTGGCAGGGCCGATCCTGCTTAAAATTTCCAGCTCTTTATCGGCTATTTGTTTCGCATGAGCAGGCATTTGCGCAGCTTCGATTTTCTTCCGCAGTTCATCCGCTATCGAGTCGGGCCGGCCCTCTTCCGACTTCTTAAAAAATTTCATATACTTATTTTAAAGGATTATGTCTACTTAATAAATAAAATAATAAGGCTTGAAGAAGAAAAAGAGGTTTAATTAAATATCCAGGCCAGACTTTTAGTAAAAATTATTTTAAAATGGTAAAATTATCAAGAGGATAAAATGGCTATCGAAACATGGCTTCTTATACTTGAATCAGT
>SCSY01000263.1 GCA_004298625.1 Nitrospirota bacterium
GGGGAAGAAAGGAGGAAGAAATGGCGTCTTATATTATCTTGAGCACCCTCACAGACGAAGGCAGAAAGACGATAAAGGAAAGGCCTGACAGGATTCTTGAGGTAAACAAGGAACTCGCAAAGATGGGCGTTAAGGTTAAACAGCAGTATGCGGTGCTCGGTCCGTATGATTTTGTGAATATTGTAGAGGCTCCCGACAATGAGACGGTGATGAAGATGTCTGTTGAGCTTGGGGCGAGGGGCTCTGTTCAGCTCCTTACGCTGGTCGCAATCCCGGTTGAAGACTTTATAAAAAAAATTAAGTAGTTCTTGCACCCCCTTCTGAAAATAAAAAGGTGGCAATTTCCCTTTATTTTTGTTAAAATTAATACGTTGTGAGTGTTTCACTCAGGCAAAAGCAATGTTAAAGTTTTTATTTATTATCTCATTTGTGCTTGCGCCCTCGCTTGCATTTGCATGGGGGCCTCTGACACATGTCTATCTCGGCAGCGAAATATACTACTTCGGTTCGCTATTGCCCGCCGGCATATACGCCTTAATAAGGAAATTCAGGAATGATTTTATTTACGGCAACCTCATGGCAGACATCATTGTCGGCAAGAAGTATCTGCCCGACGAGAAAAGTTCTCACAACTGGGATGTTGCCCTCAGCCTGTTTGATGCCGCAACAACACAGCAACAAAAGGCGTTTGTCTATGGTTATATGAGCCATCTTGCAGCAGATACTGTTGCGCATGAGAGGCTCACGATAGGAAGAAAAAATGTCGGCCATACATTTCTTGAACTGAAGGCAGACAGCATCGTTGACAAGAAATACTGGTTTAAGGCCATAGCAATTGATAAAAAGGTTCAGATAAGGAACGATATTTTCCTTGAGAGATCTCTGGAGAGGGCCATGTTTTCCTTCAAGACAAATAAACGCATTTTAAAGAGTGTAGTGCTGCTTTCAGGTCTGCATCAGGAAAGGCTAAGCAGTTTTATTGACAGGAATATCATTGTGCCCCCCGATTATAGAAAAGAGCATATACAAAAATGCCAGGAAGAATCCCTTGACAGGATGATTGACCTCCTGCAAAACGGCAGGGATTCTGAAGTACTCAAGAAAAACCCGCTTGGAATCCCAAGACACAAAAGACGTTTGTTCCTCTCTTAAAATAATCTGTTAATTTGAGATGCAATCACAGGCAGGATATAGCATTTTCGCTCATTCTCGCTACGCTCCGAGGTTTTTGCCTCTTTATATATAATGTGAACTGTTGGACTATCGGCAAAAAAAACCGCTCGAATGCCATATCCTGCCTGAGTACGGTATTATCTCAAAGTTTTAAAGTAAATTGACTAATCCTTTTCAAAATGCTATTAAAGACTTATGCGTGATATGCTCGGCAGAGAAGAGGCTATTACTGTTGAAAAAGCTCTCGAACTGATATTCAAAAACTTCTCGCCTGTATTTCCTCCTGAAGTAAAAATAAAGATTGAAGATTCTTACCAGAGGATTTTGTCAAAAGATATATTTTCTTCCGAAGACCTTCCACAGTTTGCGCGCTCGACAGTTGATGGCTTTGCAGTTGATTCTTCAGATACATTCGGCGCTGCGGAGGGAATGCCTGCTTATCTGAATATTGCCGGAGAGATATTGATGGGCGAAGAGCCGGCGTTTGAAATCAAAAAAAACGAAGCCGCAAGGATAGCCACGGGCGGAATGCTTCCTAACGGCTCGGATTCGGTTGTGATGATAGAGCATGTCCAGCAAGTCGTTGCGACTCGAAACCGAGCAGATGAGCAGATGATCGAGGTTATGAAACCAGTTGCGCCCGGAGAAAATGTGATTCAGGCAGGCGAAGATGTGAGGAAAGACGATTTGGTATTTAAAAAGGGGCATCGTCTCAGGCCACAGGATGCAGGAGCGCTTGCAGGTCTTGGAATAACAGAGATATTTGTTTATGAAAGGCCGAAGGTCTCGATAATATCAACAGGAGATGAGATTGTTCCCGCGGACAACAAGCTTAAAGCCGGCCAGGTAAGAGACATAAATTCATTCAACCTTGCAGGACTTATCCTGGAGGCGGGAGGCGAACCAGTGAAGGAAGGCATATTCAGAGATGAATATAACACGATAAGAAATATAGTTGAAGAGGCTTTGAAAAACTCATGCATGGCGCTGATTACAGGCGGAAGCTCTGTCGGCACAAAGGATATGACCGCAAAGATTATAAATGATATTGGGAAACCAGGAGTTCTGTTCCATGGCGTCTCGATAAAACCCGGGAAACCAATGATCGGAGGCATTGTAAATAATAAACCCATATTCGGCCTTCCCGGGCATCCGGCTGCAATTACTGTCTGCTTCGAGCAGTTCATAGAGCCTGTTCTCAGGAAACTGACAGGCATTTCAGAAAATAAATTCAGAAGCAGAAAACCCTCTGTGACTGCAAAGATGGCAAAGAACGTCGCCTCAA